>JBNRMS010000030.1:0-62990 GCA_050309735.1 Eubacteriales bacterium | reverse complement strand
TACTTACTTACTTTGTACTTTGTCTCGCCACAGCGGATTTCTCCGCTATGTGTGTTGTTCAATTTTCAATGACCGATTTCACCGCCGGTTTTCAGGCAGCCCGATTATTCTACCACAGCATTTTGTCGTTGTCAAGGGTTTTTTTAAAATAATTTTTGCTTTTTGTGACTACTTTTTACCCATTTTTCAAAAAATCCATCGCAATTCTTGATTTGCCGTGGGTTTTAAGATATAATTGTGTATAATAAGAATCGATGTCGAGCCGCCATTGGCGGCATGGGGGTTATTATGAAAAAGAGAATTCTTGTGGTTAGTTCGGCCAATATGGATTTCGTTATGAATATGCACGCCCTTCCGTCGGCGGGGCAGACGGTGATAGACGGCGGTTCATACCGTTTTGTGCCGGGCGGGAAGGGAGCTAATTCGGCTGTGGCAATCCAGAGACTTGGGGGAGAATGCATATTCTGCACTCGTGTCGGCAGCGATGCTAACGGAGCGATACTCAAGAACCTTTATGAAAAAGAAGGAATCGACACCCGTTTTATAGTTCACGATAAAAAAGCTCCCACAGGACTTGCCGCGATTATGGTTGAGGACAACGGCGTCAATCGCATTGTCGTCTATCCCGGTGCCAATATGGAAATGACGGCCGACGACATCGACCACGCGCTTATCTCCTATCCCGATGCTCTTTTTATGCAGTTTGAGATAGATCCGGAGGCTGTTATTTACGCGGCAAATGCCGCTGCCAAAAAGAATATACCTATTTTCATAGACGCGGGTCCGGCCAGCCGATATTTTCCGCTTGCGAGGCTGCCTCACCTTGAGGTCTTTTCGCCAAATGAAACCGAAACCGAGATTTTCACCGGAATCTCGCCAAATTCGCCCGAAAATTGCCTGAGGGCTGCCATTGCACTTTCCAAGATAGTCAATGCACATTATTATGTTATTAAACTTGGCGGGCGGGGCGCTTATATTTATGACGGACTTTATTATCATTGCGTTCCGGCTTATGATGTTAAGGCGGTCGACACCACCGCTGCCGGAGACGCCTTCACCGCCGCCTTCACTCTCGAATATCTGAGCTCGGGCGATGTTGAGCGAGCAGGTAGACTTGGCAATATAGCCGGTGCGCTGACGGTTAGTCGGGCGGGGGCCTATTCATCTTTGCCGACCGCCGCCGAAGTTGAAGAATTTATACGGGTAAAAGGAATCAGGTTATAGCTTGGTATGTTCGCTGTCCGAGGGGGCTCCTCTTTTGATTGCAGTTTCAGGCTGCGATATGCGGCCTTGCCGAGAGCAAAACCTGCTGCTCTGATCAACCCTGCGGAACTTCGGTTACAGCCCGAGCCTTTATAAGCCCGACGCGAAGGGGAGGGTGCCGGTTCTGCTCTATGTTTTAAATTCTATAAACGGTTCATAATTATTAGTGAAGATAACCGCATAAAAATTTAAGACACACACCCGCCCGACCCTCACAAACAAATGACGGCAGGGCGGGTGAGAATGTGAAACAACGGAGATAAAATGATACTTGAACGTGAATATTTCATGGACAGCGCCCCGAACCTTGCGCCCGACCTGCTGGGCAAACTGCTCTGCCGGGAAAACGTACAGACGGGAGAGACTTTTCGCTTGCGGATCACCGAAACCGAGTGCTATTACGGCGAGAGCGACACTGCCTGTCACGCTCACCGAGGGCGAACGCCGAGAACCGACGTGCTTTATTCTCCCGGCGGCGTGACGTATGTCTATCTCTGCTACGGGATGTATGATCTTTTAAACTTTGTGACCGGCCCCGAGGGGCATCCCGAGGCGGTGCTGATAAGGGGGATTGAGGGATTTGACGGCCCGGGGAGGACTACCCGGCATATCGGAATCACCCGCGCGCACAACCGCCTGCCGCTTGACCCCGAGCACGGGCTTTGGATTGAGGACGACGGCGCGCCGCGCCCCGAATATATAGCTCTCCCGCGCGTTGGAATCGGATATGCCAGCCAGGAGGACAGGGAGCGGCTATGGAGATTCAGAGTGAAAACCTTATGACAAATAAAATTATTATGACACAGGAGAAAAATTAAATGAGCGACCAATGCACACACGATTGCAGCAAATGCGGACAAAGCTGTTCCGACCGCAAAACCGAGAGCCTTCTTGCACCGGCTAATCGGTATTCGGAAGTAAAGAAGGTTATTGCCGTGGTGAGCGGCAAGGGGGGAGTGGGCAAATCACTTGTGACCTCGATGCTTGCCGTCCTCGCCCGGCGCGAGGGCTTTGAAACCGCGATACTTGACGCCGACATCACCGGGCCCTCAATTCCGAGGATATTCGGAATCAGGGAAAAGGCGGTGGGCGACGAGCGGGGAATCTTTCCGGTGATGACCAAAACCGGCATTGCCGCCATGTCTATAAACCTGCTTCTGCCCGACGACACCGACCCTGTGGTCTGGCGTGGCCCTGTGATTGCGGGAACGGTCAAACAGTTTTGGTCGGACGTGGTCTGGAGCGGCGTTGATCTGATGCTTATCGACTGCCCGCCCGGAACGGGTGACGTTCCGCTGACTATATTTCAATCCATACCCGTTGACGGGATTATTGTGGTCACCTCGCCGCAGGAATTGGTGTCGATGATAGTAGAGAAGGCGGTGAAAATGGCCGAGATGATGAAAATACCGGTGCTTGGCATTGTGGAAAATATGTCGTATTTTGATTGCGGGAAGTGCGGGGAGCGGCACAAAATTTATGGCGAGAGCCAAATTGATGAAATTGCGAAAAAACACGGTGTGGCGAATGTTGCCAAGATTCCCATCAATCAAAAGCTTGCCGGAGCCTGCGACAGAGGCATGATAGAGTTGTTTGACGGCGATTGGCTTGATGGGCTTGTCTCGGAGATTGTTCCAAAATTCAATTGAAAAGCGTTTATATTGCCTTATAAATTTATAAATCAAATATTGGGGGCTTCTTGAGCGAGCCCCCTTTTTTGATTTTTTGTGTTATTTTTAAATCTTGGCACTGAGCGTCACGGGATGACATCCTGTGGCACTCTTTTTTTTTATATACTCATGGCGGTACAGGCAAACAAGGGAGGTGTTGATATGAATGGAGGATAAGAAAAGGGGAGAGAAGGGGAGAGACAAGCTTGAGAGCAAGTATTCGGGAGCCGACCTTTTTCTTCTTGCACAGCAGTATATTATTGACTGCCGAAAGGGTTTTGCTATGTGCGATAGTCAGGGCAGGGGCGAGAAAGCGAGGGTCGAGGGCGGCATACCGGAAAAGGCCGGCAGCGAGCGAAAATCAGGCAAGCGAGGCGAAAAGGGGGAGAGCGGGCGCTTTCCGAATATTGCGGGTTTCTGCCGCTATCTTGGCATCAGCGCGAGAAAATATCTGGAACTAACCGAGCTTTATCCCGAGGAGACAGGGTGCATCTCGGCCGCCTTCGAGGACGAGGCGCTCAACTCTGAAATCGCTCCGACCCTGATCGGTGCCTATCTCAAAATTCGGCTCGGATACTCCGAGGCTCGGTCGGACAAAAAAACCGAGGGCGACGCGGGCGAGCTGAGGCTCGTGTTTGAACACGACATTATGGCCGATGGCGAGTAGAAAACGCTAAGAGCCGGGAATTGCATGGCATTAAGGACAGGAAGGGATTTGATATGGCTCACAAGAGTTCGGGGGAGAAAAGGAGCGGGGTGCTACTGATTTCGGGGGTGCCGAATGAAAAACAGCGGCTTTTCTTTGAATCAAGAGCGCGCTATACCGCATACGGCGGAGCGAGGGGCGGGGGGAAGTCTTGGGCGCTGCGGCGCAAGCTTATTGGGCTTTGTCTGCGCTATCCCGGAATACACTGCCTGCTTGTGCGCCGTTCGTATCCCGAGCTGAAAACCAATCATGTGCTCCCCATGCTGCGCGAATATCAGGCTCTTCTTGAGTATCGCGAGGGCGAAAAAAGGCTGATTGTCCCCGGCGACAGCACAATAGACCTTGGCTACTGCTCATGCGACCGGGACGCCCTGCGCTATCAGGGGCAGGAATACGACATTATCGCCATCGACGAGGCAACGCAACTGAGCGAATATCAGTACTCATTAATTAAGGCCTCGCTCCGCGGCGTCGGGGATTATCCCCGCCGTATCTACCTGACCTGTAACCCCGGCGGAATCGGACACGCGTGGGTCAAGCGGCTCTTTATCGACCGGAGATATCATCCGGGCGAGCATCCCGAGGATTACGCCTTTATCCCTGCCAGAGTTTATGACAACGAGGCGCTGCGGCGCGCCGACCCCGAGTATGAGCGGCAGCTGGAGTCGCTGCCCGCCCGCCTTAGAGATGCCTGGCTGCATGGCAGGTGGGACATTTTCGAGGGGCAGTTTTTTGCTGAATTTGACGAGTCTGTTCATGTATTCGGCGCGGGGTCCCGAGGCAGGGAAACCGCACCGGCGGCTGTTATCCCAAATAACATAAGGCGCTTTGTTGCACTGGACTATGGCTTTGATATGTTGGCGGCGCTGCTCCTCGGGGTTGACGCATCCTCGAACTTGTGGGTTATCCGAGAGATTTCAGCTCCGGGACTGACCTTAAGCGAGGCGGCTGAGCGGGTTGTGCGCATGATGGGCGGCGAATATGCCGAATATGTCGTTGCCTCGCCCGACCTCTGGAACAGAAGGCAGGACAGCGGCAAAAGCGGCGCCGAGGTGATGCAGGCGGTGGCAGGTATGCCTCCCATGCGCCCGGCAGACAATCGCAGAATCCCGGGCTGGCGGCAGGTGCGCGAGTATCTCGCCGGCGCGATATCAGCGTCCGAGGCCTCGCCGAGCGGCGAGCTCTGCCGCCCGGCGCTGCGAATCTCATACCCCTGTACGAACCTCATTAATTCAATGCAATCGCTGCTCTGCAATCCCGACCGACCCGAGGATGCGGCCGGCGAACCCCACGCATTGACCCACGCGCCCGAGGCGCTGCGCTATGCTGTCATGAGCCGGGCGCAGCCGCCCGAGCCGAGCGAGCATTTTACCTTCAGACGCGCGACAAGCATCTACGATATCTGATGATTGTGCCTGTACCCTACCGTCCCGCAGGCCTGCGGTGACAGAAAGGCATGGTTCTATATGGCAAATATTAAAATTAAAAACAAACCCGGGAGTGCGGCGGCCTCTTTTTTGGTCAGCTCCTTCGGCGGAATCGACCGCACAAGCCCTATCGGTGACGGGAGTGTGGCCGAGAATATCAGAAACTTCAGGATACTTCCCGACGGCTCGCTTGAGAAGCGCTGCGGATACTATCGCGCGCTCGACCTCCCGCAAAAGGTTCGCGCCCTGTGGTCGGGAGAGCTTGAGGGCGCACCATCGCTTGTCGTGTTGGCGGGAGACACCGTTTATCTGACCGATCCCGAAGAAGCGGCAAGCACCCCGATAGGGGGCGTTGGCACACAGTCGGGCACAGCCTGCTTTTTCCTCCTTGAAGACAGGCTTTACCTTATCGACGGAGGAGATGTTTATCGCTGCACCCGTGCCGGAGTTTGGCCGGTTAGCGGATATGTTCCGCTCTACGGGCGCGATTGGCTTCACAGCGGGGGAGAGATTAATGAGCCCTTAAACCAATTGTCGCGCTACATCAGGATAACCTACAAGCTCACAACGACATCGACCGCAAATATCTCAACCGGCATTGCGGCTGAAGCTGTCGAGAGCCTCATTATCAACGGAGTTCCAAAAACGAGCGGATACAGCCTCATTGGCACAACGCTGAATCTGGGCTCGACGGCTTCAATGGGCAGCGTGATCGAGGTCTGTCTTGATATCGGAACCTCATATACACTGCGGTCGACGCTCGCGTCCTCTGTCGGCGCGGCGGTTTACGGTGGGAAATATGACACAAGCGTATTTTGCTTTGGCGGGCTCGACAAATCAAGGGTGTTCAGGTCAAAGTATGTCAGCGGTCCTGATGTTGAAGCCTCGCGGGCGGTCATCCCCGACTCGGGGGCGCTCTATTTTCCGGTCGGTTATGATTTCCTTGTCGCTGCCGGGGGCGCTGAGGTTACCTCGGTCTGCCGGCACTATGACAGGCTACTTCTATTTACCGCAGACGACGCAAGAATGACAGACCTCTCGGAGAATTCCTATCAGGACACGCCGGTCCGCCCGATAAACTCGGGAGTGGGCTGCCTTGGCGGGGTGGTGCTCTGTGATAATGATCCGGTGACGGTCAGTCGGGGCGGAATCTACCGCTGGACCGACAACACCGACCAGAGAGACGAGAGCAGCGCGGTTGATATCTCGGCGCCGCTGTGCGACCTCATCGACTTTGATTTCCGCTCAAACTCGGTAATACACAATTTCCGCGAGAAAAACGAAATCTGGATTGGCAATCCGACCGACCCCGGGGGGAGGGTGTTTGTCTACAACTGGCGGATAAACAAGTGGTATTGCTTCACCCAAATACCGGGCGAGATTTATTTTACCTACGGCGACAAGGCCGGTTTCTCGGCGGCCTCGGGCATATACCTTTTCGGCGAGAATGAGTATCTTGACGATGGCTGCGAAATTGTCGCTGATTATACGAGCGGATATAGCGATATGAGCCTCCCGGGCAGCCGGAAAAGAGTTAAACGAATACGCATGACGGCAACGGGGAGCGGAATATCGGTGAGCCTTCGCGACCCGTCGGGCAATCGTGCCGAGATAAGCTTTGGCGAGCTGACCAAAAGTCACTTTTCGACCCAAGATCAAATCGGCTGCCATGAGGCGCGGGTGTCGACCGGCAGGCTTGATTATGTCGGCTATCGCATATCGGCGCGCGGGGAGGGCCGCCAGCGGATATTCGGACTTGCGCTGACGGCAAGCAAATAAGGAGCGGCTGCCGAAAAATTCAAAATTATATAAGCCGCCGATGGCGGCATGGGGGATCGTGTGAAAGCATTACATTCATAAATTTTGAGTCTTGCTGTTTCACACACGAATTTTCTAAAAGTGGGACCCTGCCCCACTTTTGCGGCAAAGCCGCCGAAAATTCCAAAATCTAATTAGCCGCCCTTCGGGCGGCATGGGGGATAAATGAAAAAATTCAAAACTAAAGCATGGCGGCAGTATGAGGAGGGGCTTGAATACAAGCGCAGAATCGGGCTTTTTGAGACGGTGCGACAGAACGAGCGATTCTACCGCGGAAATCAGTGGTACGGAGCCGAAAACACCGATCTCCCCAAACCCGTCTTCAACATAATCCGCCGAATTATCGACTATCTTGTCTGCACTGTTTTCTCGGGTGACATCTCGCTCTCGTACAACGACGAAAATCTGCCCTTTGTCAGAGACCCGGCGGCTGCAGCGGCGATAGGGCGGGCGGTCGGTGCGATGACAAGAAATGCCGCCTACCGCTGGGAACGTGCGAAACTTGACCGAAAGCTCTATTCGCTCCTGACCGACGCCGCGATAAGCGGAGACGGAGTGCTCTTTTGCTGGTGGGATCCGTCGGCCTCGGCCGGACGCGACTTTACCGGCGACATCGCAACCGAGGTTATCGACAATGTGAACCTTTTTGTCGCCGACGTTAATCGCGCGGACATCCAGTCTCAGGATTATATCATAATTTCGGGGCGTGAGAGGGTTGAGGCGCTCTGCGAGGAGGCAAGAAAATATGGCGCTTCTGCCGAGATGATAAAGAAAATCCAGCCCGATGACGGCGGGGATAATCAATCGGGAGATATGGCCAGATATGAACTCGGGAGTATCGACGAGCACTATAGCGAAAGGAAGGCAACATGCTTAATAAAATTCTGGCGCGAGGACGGGAAGGTCTGTTTCGAAAAGTCTGTGCAGGGCGCGGTGATTCGCCGGCAGAGAACCGACCTGACCTTATATCCGGTAGCCTATTTCAACTGGTTTCCGACCAAGAACAGTTTTCACGGAACCTCGCCGATAAGCGGGATGATTCCGAATCAAAAGTTTATCAATCGCGCCTTTGCGATGGTTATGAAGCATATGACCGACACTGCCTTCTCGAAGGTAATCTACGACAAGTCGCGCATTCCCGAGTGGACAAACGGGGTGGGGGAGGCGATAGCTGCGCTCGGCGGAACAAACGTTTCAGACGCCGTGTCGGTCGTTGGCGTAGGGCAGATGCAGGAGGGATATCTCGAACTCATAGAGCTTGCCGCGCGAATGACCAAAGAGATGATGGGGGCGACAGAGAGCGCTCTCGGAGACGGCGAGGCAACAAATACCAGCGCGATACTCGCACTTCAGGAGGCGGCAAGAATCCCGCTCGAGCAGGTTCGCCGGAGTTACTTTCAGTGCATAGAGGATCTTGCGAATATATGGGCCGATATGATGTGCGCTTATTATCCCGACCAACGCCTCGTACCCTTCGTCGAGGGGGGCGAGGAGCGCGCCGAGCGCGTTGACCTTAGCAGTCTGAGAGGTGCTCTGATAAGGGCGCGGGTCGATGTCGGCGAAATCTCGCGTTACGGCGCAGCGGGCACGCTTAGTATGCTCAACCGCCTGCTTGACGGCGGGCATATAACCCCCGAGCAGTACATAGAAAGGCTGCCTGCCGGAGTGCTTACCGATCGCGACGCACTGCTTGAAGAGATAAGGCAAAAGAAAATGTCTGAGCGAGGAGGGTGAGGAAATGCCAATCGAAATAAGAGAAGATGAGTTGCTCCTTGAGGATTTACCAACCGACGATAAATCGCCCGAGGTCGAGGACGAGGGTGGAACAGAGGACGAACCCGAGGCTGGGGACGAGGCCGGAACAGATAATGGGAATCCTGCCCAATCCCAAACCCCCGCAGATCCCGCCGATGAGCTCGCGATTCTTCGCGCCGAGCTTGAAGGCCTGCGCTCTCGGCTTGATGAGCAGAATCGATATTTCGAGCGAATGTCGCGCGAGATTGCCGAATTCACCGAGGTTTTTCCGGGAGAGGAGCTCGGTTCGCTGCCGGGTGAGGTCTGGGAGTCGGTGAGGAGCGGCGTGCCCCTGGCGGCGGCCTATGCCTATGACAGGGCGCGCCGCAAGAGAGCCGCCGAAATAAACGTAAAGAACAGCGAGAATTCCTCGGGATGTCTTGACGGCCGGGGGAAGACGGGGTTTTTCACGCCGAACGAGGTTCGCTCAATGAGCGCCTCGGAGGTAAGAGAAAATTACACAAAGATAATAGACTCCATGAAATCATGGAGCTAAATAAAGAAAGGAAGAAAAATCATGGCTATTTCAAATTTTATTCCCACAGTCTGGAGCGAAAACCTCTACACACAGCTCGACAAGAAGTATATCGCGGTCAAGCACTGCAACCGCGACTTCGAGGGCGACATCAAGGAAAAGGGTTCGGTGGTTAATATTGTCGGCGTAGGTGCCGTCAATGTTTTTGACTACACCAAGGACACCGACATGACCGCCCCTCAGGCCCTCTCGGACAGCACACGCAGTCTGCTTATTGATCAGGCAAAGGCCTTCAATTTCCAGATTGACGACATCGACCGCGCCCAATGCACTCCCAAGCTGATGAACGAGGCGATGAGGATAGCGGCAAACGCTCTTGCCAACACCGCCGACACCTATGTCTACTCGCTCTACTCGGACGCCGGCACCACCATAACAGAGGATGCGACCACCACAAGCAATGTTATCGGTCATATAATCGACGCGCGCACCACGCTTTTCACCAAAAACGTGTCGGACGCCGACGACATTGTAATCGAAGTTTCACCTCAAATAGCGTCTCTGATTCTAAAGGCGAAAATGGATCTCTCAACCGACAACCGCGAGGCGCTTGAGAAGGGATGCATCGGCAGCATCGGCGGCTGCAGGATATTCGTGTCGAATAATATCGCCTCGGCTGAGGTTTCAGATGTGACCTACTATAAGTGCCTTGCACGCACAAAGCGCGCGATTGCCTTTGCCGAGCAGCTCTCCGAAATCAGCGCATATCGCCCCGAGAAGCGCTTTGCAGATGCCGTTAAAGGTCTGCACTTATATGGTGCAAAGATCGTCTATTCTGACGAGTTGGTGCTGCTCAATCTCGGCATTGCCGAGTCGTAAATCAAAAAAAGGATGTCCGGGGGCAGAGCCCCCGGCTCCCCGCCGAAAATTACAAAAATTTAATTAGCCGCCTCTGGGCGGCGTGGAGAAAACATGGAAAATGAAATAATCTGCACCGAGATATACGAAGCCGCGCTTGCCCTTATCGGAGAGAGAGAGAACGAGGGCACCGGCGACTATGCCGAACGCGCCCCATATCTTCTTGCGGCTTTTTGCTCCGAGGCGGGGGCGCTCGACACCCTCTGCCGGAGCGCAGGCTCGCTTGACAAGCAGCCTGCATACAGCGCTGTTATGATTGAACTCGCCTCGGTTTTTCCGCTTACAAGGCGATTTGCAAAACCTGCCTCGCTCTATATCGCGGCAATGCTCGTCCTTGACGAGAACGAGGAGCTATCCGAGAAACTCTACGACAGATACTGCGACGCCATGTCCTCAATCTGCTCGGGCATCCCCGGCGCCATTGAGAAAATAACCGATATTTATGGCTGTTGACCCGGAGCTAAATACCAATTAAGATATTAAGCTAATGAGGGATGCAACGGGGGAACTTTTTTCAAAAAGTTTCCCCCCCCTCAAAAGCTTTTGGAACGTTTGGCACAGCTTAGTTTAGAACATGGTGCGCCGACCCCGGCCGGGCTCCACGTCCCTATCCGCGGTCGGGGTGAGGCAATCTGGTGTTAAGTTCAATGTTATAATAAGGTAATAGTATTAGCACGGGTGAAAATGCCGGGTAGCCTCATTGCTAAAGCATGGTTGCGCGCAATTCTTCGGCCGGGCGGCAAGAGAGAAGAGCCGGGGGGATATCAAAAATTGTTTTGCAGCCGTAATCACCCTTTGACGAGAGCGTAAAGGCCGCCCGCGCAAAGGCGCAGAGGACGCTCGCGGTGAATTCGGGATTTGAGTCAAGCGAGAGGCTGAATTCCATAGTATGCGTTGCTCGGTCAGAGGTTGTACCCGAGCGGATAACCGAGCCGCCGTGGGGCAGGGAGGCGTGGCTTTTCTTCATCTCGTCCATGCTGATAAATGTCACCGTCGTGTCATAATCGGCAAAATAATCAGGCATTGTCTTGATTTCTTGCTCGATTTTTGCAAGGTCTGCACCGGGCGCCGCGGCGACAAAACACTCGCGCGTGTGCTTCTGGCGGGTTGTGAGTTCGGGGTTTTTGCCTTCTCTCACCGCCCTCATCGCCTCGGGCGAGGGAACGGTGTATTGGCGCGCGTCGAGCACTCCCTCGATGCGGCGGATAGCGTCTGAGTGACCCTGACTGACCCCGCGCCCCCAGAAGGTATAGTCGCGCCCGTCGGGCAGCACCGAGGACATATATAGTCTGTTCACCGAAAAAAGTCCGGGATCCCAGCCGATTGAAATTATAGCCGTGCGGTTGCCCGAGAGAGCCGCCGCGTCGACTTTTCTGAAGTGCTCGTTGATTTTTGCGTGCGTGTCAAAGCTGTCGACAACATTAAAGTCTTCTGCGAGCGCGGGGGTGATTATGGGCAGGTCGGACGCGCTGCCTCCGCAGATTATCATAACATCAATGTCGTTTTTGTATTTTTTTGCGTCGGCGAGCGGGCGAACCGGTATACCGGGTGTTGATAATTTAAGAGATTCGGGAGGCCTGCGGGTAAAAACAGCGACAAGATTCATATCGGGATTTTTCTTTGCCGCAGCTTCAACGCCGCGTCCGAGATTACCGTAACCTACAATTGCTATATTCATATTTATGATATTTCCTTTCTGTGTGCTGCAAGGATTGTTCGGGCTCGGCCGAGACCGAACAATCACAAAGCCCGCCCTTTGTTTGGGAGAATAAATCTATTAAGCTTTTCGCTAATGTCGCGCCTTATCGGGTGCGGCGTTTTTGGATTTTCGATATGGTGGCCGTTGTCTTATCTTTTGCTTACACAAACATATCCTGAACAGCGTAAAGTCCCGGCGCCTTGCCGGCGACAAAAAGTGCGGCCGTGAGAGCACCCTCTGCGAAAAGTGCGCGGCTGTGGGCGGTGTGTTTGAGCGAGAGGGTCTGCGTGTCTGTGCTGATTATAACCTCATGCTCGCCGACCACGCTGCCCATGCGGAGCGAGTGAATACCTATTTCGTCTTTTGCCCGCCGGCCGTTTTCGTGTCGCCCGACAAGGAAGACGGCCTCGCGTCTGACAGATCTTGCGCTGTCGGCAAGCATGAGGGCGGTGCCGCTGGGTACGTCAAGCTTTTGATTGTGATGCTTCTCGACAATTTCAATGTCTGCATTGGGAAAAACCTTTGCCGCCGTCTTTACCAGCTCGCAAAGTGTTGCCACCCCGAGCGACATATTACCCGAGATAAGAAGCGGAACAGAGCTTGCCGCCTCACGTATTATGGCAAGCTCCTCGGGGGTCTGCCCGGTGGTTGCGATTACAAGGGGCAGGGTGTGACGGACGGCAAAGCCGGCAACCTCGGCGGCGGTGGTGTGGTGAGAGAAGTCGATAATGCAGTCTGCCTTATCGGTGACGTCGGCAAGGCGGGCATATTTTTTATCCTCTTTGCCGTCAAAAACGCGGTCGACGGCGGCAGCCAGCTCAAATCTTGTGTCGGCCTCTATCATTCGGAGCAGCTCGGAGCCCATTCTGCCCCCTGCGCCGTTGATTATAATTTTCATAAGCTTTGTCCATTCTTTAATATATTATATATTTCATATTGCCGTGCTTATCGCGGCGATTTTTCATATAAGTCCGAGCGCGCGCATTTTTGAGAGCATTGCTTCCATGTGCGGCTCCTCCATCGGAGTCAGGGGCAGGCGCAGATAGTTCTCGCAATATCCCATCGCCGCCATCGCTGCCTTGACCGGAATCGGATTAACCTCGCAGAAAAGGTCGTTGATGAGCGGGAGATATTTAAATTGCATCTCGGCGCTCCCGGCAACGTTGCCGGCAAAAAATCTGCGGCAGATCTCACTTGTCTCATGTGGGATAAGGTTTGAGACAACCGAGATTACCCCCATGGCGCCGACCGAGAGAAGGGGGGTGATTTGGTCATCGTTTCCCGAATAAAGATCGAGCTTATCCCGGACAAGAGCCATTGTCTCGACAATTTTTGAGATATTGGAGTTAGCTTCTTTTATGGCGTTTATCCGCGGGTGCTCGGCGAGCGCAAGGTATGTGGCCGGCTCGATGTTGACGCCGGTGCGCGAGGGGACATTGTAGACAATGCAGGGCTTTGTGCTTGCATCGGCAATGGCGGTAAAGGAGGCGACAAGTCCTTTCTGAGTGGCCTTGTTGTAATAAGGCGAGACAATCAGCATGGCATCATATCCCAGTTCGCAGGCATGCTTTGTCAGATCAATCGCATAGGCGGTGTCATTAGAGCCGGTTCCGGCAATGAGGGGAACTCGCCCGCCCGCGACTCTCGCGGCAAAAGCGAGCACCTCGCGGTGCTCCTCATCCGAGAGGGTTGAGGACTCGCCGGTGGTTCCGCATATGACAAGCGCGTCGATACCCGAAGCTATCTGCCAGTTAATAAGCTTGCCGAAGTTTTCGTAATCAACCCCCCGGGGTGTGAGTGGGGTGACAAGGGCGGTGGCGGCGCCGGTGAAGATTGGATTTTTGAGTTTCATTATATCCTCCATATAATATTATTTTCAAAAATAAGAAAAGATAGCCGCCGGGTGGCAGCTATCTTCAGAAATAATATTACGGCATATAAATATATAAAATTTACAAATGCAATAGCATTATTTCGATAGCTCTCCGCCGTATGGCGACAGTCAAACGGATATTCTCCGTTTGCCCAGGGCGACCTTTAGCATGATCCCCTTCGGCGAGCAGCCCTTCTCGCGGCACGGCGGTCTTGCTCTGACCCCATGTGTGCCGCGCGCTTATGCTGCGTCGCGCCTCTACCTTATATTTTATTGCATTATATCACACAAACAGGAAAATGTCAACGGCTTTGAAAAATATTTGTCTTTGGTTACTGTAACTCATGCATTTCTGTCAATTCGGCCTTGCCCGCTCGCCTGCCGCAGCAAAGGCGGCTGCAAGGGCTGACCTCAGATGTTGATCCATGGCAAGTATGCCTGCCTCTGTCGCCCCGCCCTTTGTAGCAACCCGGTCGACAAGCTCCGACAGACTTCCGGTTGCCAAATCGGCGGGATAGGAGAATATGCTTCGGGCGATGAGGTTGGAATCCTCGGGCGAGAAGCCGTGTTTTATACATTCGGCGCGGTAGGCATCCATTATATGCGCCGCAAATCCAAGGCCGCAGGAGGCTGCGACCGTCAGTCTGTCGAGCATATCGTCGTCAAGACAGACGGCGTCGCCCATGCGGGAGAGAGCGGGGATTATATCCTCAAATCCTGCGCCCCCGGAATATCCGAGCGGTCCTTTCGAATGGGCGGCGGCAAGCGTTGGCATAACCCGAAGCACCGGGCAGCCGAAAACCTGGGACAGCTCGCCGGTGTGAACTGCCGCCATCCCGCTTATCACACGGCGGCCGCGCGTGTCAAGACCTGACAAAAGAGGCTTCATTGAGCGGAAAACGGCGGGCTTTATGAGAATAACAACAATATCGCACAGCGCAAAAAGCTCTTTTATATCGGCCGCGATCGGGTGTCCGGCGGCACGGGCTGCCGTGAGAGCGGCCTCATTATTTGCACAGACATATATATCCCCCGCCGGGAGGATTTGCTCCTTTTTAATTCCGGCGTCAAGCGCACGGGCAAGGTTTCCGTAACCTAAAAAACCTATCTTCATTCTTTGTCTCCTTAAATTTTAAAAATAGCGGCTTCAGAAAATTTCGGCGCGCCCCTTCCAATATTATAAAAAGTATGGTATAATGTGTACATTGGCAGCGCTCGCAGAAAGCTGCTGCCGCAAGAGGCACATTATATATTTTAATATAAAACAAGCTTTATTGCAACAGATAAATATAAAATTATGCCCGGAGGTAATTATGAACCGCGAAGATCTTATAAAAATCTGCATCTCTGCGAGGGAATCGCTCCCCGCACTTGTTGACGCGTCGGCGCGCGACACAATACTGCGGGCGATATCGTCGGCCGTCAGAGCCAACAAAGCCGAAATTCTTGCTGCAAACGCGCTTGACATAGAAGCGGCAAAGCGCGCCGGAATCACATCGGCAATGCTCGACCGCTTAACGCTTACCGAAGCAAGACTTGAGGACGCGGCCGATGCGGTGATTGAAGTCGCAAATCTGCCCGACCCGCTCGGGGCGGTGTCCGAGGATATACGGCCAAACGGCCTTCGCGTGGTAAAGCAGCGCGTGCCCCTCGGGGTTATAGCGATGATTTACGAGGCGCGACCCAATGTCACGCTCGATGCGGCGGTTCTCTGCCTTAAAAGTGGAAACGCGGTTGTGCTGCGCGGCGGGCGCGAGGCTATAAACTCGAATATTGCAATAGTTAAAGTCATAAAGGACGCCATAGCACCATACGGAGTGCGCGAAGCGGTCAATCTCATAACAGACACCTCGCGCCAGAGCGTCGATGTTCTCATAACACTGGCCGGATATATTGATCTGATTATCCCGCGCGGCGGAGCAGGGCTTATTCGCAAGGTGGTTGACAACTCAAAGGTTCCGGTTATCGAAACCGGAGCGGGAAACTGCCATGTGTATGTCCACTCAAGCGCCGACCTTGATATGGCGGTGAAAATTATTGTAAACGCCAAGACCTCGCGTCCATCTGTCTGCAATGCCGCCGAAAAGCTGCTGTGCGACAGCGCCATAGCCCCGACCCTTCTGCCGGCGGCGGCGGCGGCGCTTGGCGAGAGGGGAGTTGAGCTGCGGGCGTCGGAGGAGAGCCTTCGGTATGTCCCGGGAGCGCGCCGCGCAACCGAGGAGGACTATGCCACCGAGTACAACGATTGCATCATAGCGATAAAGACTGTGTCGGGCGTTGCAGAGGCCGTTGCTCATATAAATAAATACGGAACAAAGCACAGCGAGGCCATTGTTGCGGCCGACGCCGGGGCGGTTGATTATTTCATGTCAAATGTTGACGCGGCAGCGCTCTACCATAATGCCTCTACCCGCTTTACAGACGGAGGCGTTTTCGGAATGGGAGCCGAGATAGGAATCTCGACCCAGAAGCTGCATGCTCGCGGTCCCTTTGGGCTTGAGGCGCTGACGACGGTTCAGTACAGAGTCGGCGGCGACGGGCATATTCGTTAAACAGACCGAAAAACTCAAAAAGTATAAATTTAAGCGCGGCTCATCCGAACGCAGGCGTAAGCGCTCACCCTCGCGATGAGCCGCGGCTTTTAATAAAGAGCCTCTCTTGAATGATGCCTCGGAGCGCGAAGGGCATAGTGTGGGAGAATTGGTTATTTGAATTTGTGATATTTTTGCGCAGCGCTCTCCCACCATAAAATGGCAATTTTGCAGTCGTTTTTGGCATAATGAACGATTTACTGATACCTATGGCGTCTATTATTTATTTATTTATTCAAAATGCCCATATAAATAAATTAAAAAATGTGATATAATATATATAGAAAACGCAATCTGAAGGTTCGTGGCAGGGGGGTGCGCGCCATTTTATCTTTTGAGAGAGCGCGCGATATTCTGAGAAACAGCCGCCGTGCGGCACAAAAACACGCGTGTCCCGCGGAAAGGATAATTTCTTTATGCTCAGCAAAATACAGAAGGAGCCGAATCCCGAGATTAAAAAATCGGACACCGGCCTCCCTTTGGATACCCGGCAGGCAGACCCCAAAGCCGGTTGGAGAAAGCGCCTTTTAAGCCTTGACGCCGACAGGCAGAAGCAGATAGCGTTAAAATATTACGGAGGACATATGCCATGGAAGGATTGAACGCCATAATCCCTGACCGCAACATAGGTGAGATTATTGTATATAGGAATAACGGTATATACAAGATTGGAGACATAAGAGAGGAAAACTTCTGCGGCATTGGCGAGAGGATGTATTATGTTATGCGCTCGGTATACGACCAGAGTGCGGTTATATATCTGCCGGTAGACACCAAAGATATATCGTCTTCGCTCAGGTGCGTGCTCTCGCCCGATAAAGCCGACCAGGCGATAACAGACGCAGTGAACTCCGGGAATGCTTGGATTGAAGACATAAAAGAGCGCGGCGAATATTTCGATAAGCTTTTCGACTCGGGGGTTTGCTCGGATATTATTTGGATTTATAAAGTTTTAAAGGAATATAAGGCAGAGCTTGAAGCGGCGCGCCGGAAGCTTTACGCTAATGACACACGAGTTCTTGCGGCGGCCGAGAAATTAATCACCGATGAGTTTTCTTACGCGCTTGGAATTGACAAAAGTGAGGTTTTAGATTATATAGACGAAAAAATAGAAAAAATCAAGAAGGAAAAAGGCGAGCAGAAATCTTTATAAGGGGGCTGGGAAATCGATAAATTAAGATTCGCCGTCGGAAAAAAGATTATTCCGGGCAAGAAGCCGTGCCGGCTTTAGTTAAAGCTGCCCGGACACGGGCAAGTCGCCATGCGCTTGCCCTAGGGAAAGGTTAGGTGATAGATATGTCAGACTGCATTGTGAATCATATCGTATGGGGACGAGGGGTTATACAGTCAAGTAATGAAAAATACATAAAGGTGTTGTTCGACGACCCGGAGGTGGGCGAAAAGACATTTGTTTATCCCGATGCTTTTTCTAAATACTTGGCGTATGAGGACAAAAAATGTCAGACCGAAATAGAGAGCAGGATCAAAAAAATCCAAAAGCAAGCCGAGGAAGAAGTGGCAAGATATGAAAAAGAACGTCTTGAGGCAATAAACGCGCGGCGCGAACATGAAAAAAATCTTATCGCCATGCGCAAAAAGGCGATGGCCTATTCAAGAAAAAGAGCCGAAAAGCTAAGGGTTAAAAAAAATTGATAAGGACGAGGAAACACCCGAGGAAGAGCAGGCTGCAGGAGTATAGATATTCGGTTAATTATGAATGACAAGATAGATTCGGGGGAGCTTTATGAAAAGCTCCCTCCGAATTGTTTTGTCGGGATTCAATGCCATGCGCGGGAGCTGCAATAAACAAGAGGCTCTTGCCGGTGGAGAGGGAAGATTGAATTGCCCGGAACTTGGGCTATTGCCTCATTAAAACATTGAACTTAACACCAGCCCCCTCATTGACTTAATGATTTAATAGTGTTTAGCATAAAGCTAAAACAATTCAATCAAATCCTTTGGACTGCGAGTGAAATTATGAATGCCCTCCGCCGTTACTGCCACCATATCCTCAATCCGGCAGCCGTATTTCCCGGCGATATAAATCCCCGGCTCAACTGTTACAATATGACCTGCCGCAAGACGCGCTCGCTCCGGTGCTCTGCCTGAGAGGCGGGGCGCCTCATGAATATACATCCCGACCCCGTGGCCGAGCCCGTGGCCGAAACAGCCCTCGTATCCGGCGCTATATATTATGTCGCGCGCGACACGGTCTACCGAGCGGCAATCGGCACCCTCATGTATAGCCTTTAGCGCGGCAAGCTGGGCGGTGAGAGTGGTGTTGTAAAGTCGTTTCATCTCGTTGTCGGCGCGGCCGAGGACTACCGTGCGGGTCATGTCGGAGCAATATCCCTCCACCCGGGCGCCGAAATCAAGTGTAAGGAAGCCGGGCTCAAGCGGTGTGTTTCGCGGGGTGCCGTGCGGCATTGATGATGCGCTCCCCGACACGGCGATAATTTCAAAGGCCGCTCCCTCGGCGCCGGCTCTCCTCATGAAAAACTCAAGCTCAAGCGCGAGCTCGCGCTCGGTCATTCCGGGCTTGATAAATTTTAGAATATGCTCGAAGGCGTCGTCTGTGATATTCTGCGCCGCGGCGATCTTTTTTTGCTCGCTCTCATCCTTTATCTCGCGCAGGCCGTCGATAATCGCCGAGCCGCCCGGGATAAGCTCAACCCCGGGGAGGGCATCGCGCAGTTCCTCAAAGGACGAATAAGAGAGGGTCGCCTCCTCAAAAGCGACTGACCGGCAGCCGTTCTCGGCAAGCGCCTCGGCAATGAAAGCCGGAATCCCGCCGGCCGGCGCTGTGACGATAAGCCCGCGGTCTGCGCTAAGCGTGGCGGCCTCGGTATATCGAAAATCTGTTATAAGATAGCATTTTTCGCGTGTGAGCAAGAGATATCCGTCGGAGAAGGAGAAGCCCGAGAGATAGCGCCGGTTCACATAGGACGAAACTATCACAGCGTCGGGATTGGCTCCGCCGAGCCGGCTTTTGAGTTTTTCAAGATGTGTCATATTAACCCCCATGCCGCCCGAAGGGCGGCTCAAATAGACTTTTGTTTATTTTGCCATAAGACCGCGGCATATTTCCTGCATTTCGAGCGCATCCTCGGCCATTGTGCCGTCAGACTCACAGATTATGCGGGGCGAGAGACCCTCTCCGACTATCGCCTCTGCTAAAGGGTGGAAGTCGGGGCCGAACTGTGTGTCGGCAAAGGTCAGGTGGCGGCGCTCTCCGGCGCGGGTGTACTCGATCTTTGAGAAATGGCAATGCAGATTTTTTGCGATGTCGTCTCCGAGCGCTGCGGCGATTCTGTCGAATATCCGGCGGTAGCTGTCGACATCAGGAAACTGCCCGCCGACCGCCCGGGCATTGAGATGCCCGAAATCGACGACCGGAACAAGGGCGGGCGAGATTTGGCACAGCTCTATCACTTCTTCGAGCGTGCCGAGCTGGTTGACCTTGCCCATTGTTTCGAGTCCGAGCCGGATTTTAGTGTCGCCAACCTCCCCGAGCGTTCTCTCAAGCGTGTCGCGCGCCAGCGCGAGCGCCTCGGCGCGGCTGATTTTCGCGGCCGAGCCGGTGTGGATGACTATTATATCTGCTCCGAGAAACTCGGCGGCGCGCAGCGACTGAGTGATATAGGTAATACTTTTCAGTCTTTTTTCAGGATCAACGCCCGAGAGCGAGATATAATAGGGGGTGTGCAGCGACATTTTTATGCCGTGTTTACGCGCCTCTTCGCCGATGCGTGTCAGTGTTGCCTCCCCGGCGGTAAGTCCGTTGCCGGCCTGGTATTCATATGCTCCAAGGCCGCGCGCGTGCAGCCATGCCGGTGCCTGATGCGTTGACTTGTTTCCTTCGGCGTAGAAGGAATCGCTGTTTCCGGCGGGTCCGAATATTGGATTGCTCATTTTTTACTACCATGTCCTTTCTGATTGTTGTGAGAGATGTGCCGATTCGGCGCCTGCCCAGTCGCCGCCGCCAATAAGTGCGGCAAAGGCACAACTCTCACCTTTTGAGGGCATTATCTTTTAAAAAGGGCTTTTCAAGCAGCCGTTTAAAGCGGAAAAAGAGAGTTTTCTTGTCTTTTATAGGCGGAACGATATATGCCTTCATGCCGACTCGCCGCGCGGCGAGGCAGTCGGTGAATATTTGGTCGCCAAGGATTGCCGCCCTATCGGGCGCGGCTCTGATGGCGGTGAGCGCGGCGAGCAGATGCTTTTTTCGGGGCTTGCCGCAGCCGGCATATGCCGGGATACCAAGCCCGCGCGAGAAAAGCTCGACACGCTCGCGATTGTTGTTTGAAACAAGGGCGCAGGCTACCCCCGCCTCCCGGAGCCTTCTGAGCCAGAGGATATTTTCCTCGTCCGGTTCGGGCTGCTCATAGGGAGCAAGTGTATTGTCTATATCGATAAGCAGCGCCGACACTCCCTCGGATTCAAGAAATTCGGGGGTGAGGTCGCTGTATTTTTCAAAAATCATGTCTGGGACGAGAGAGATAGCCATGTGTCGCCTCCTTTTGTGGGCCGGGAAGGGGTGAGATTAATTTACAGTTATTCTACCATACAATGCCGCCCGATATCAAGACTTTTTGCAAAATACACCTTAAGTCGGATTATTTTAAAAAACTATTGACAAGAAAGAAGAAGTGTGATATCATATTTAAGCGGTTTTACTGCAAGTGTATGCGCGAGTGTAGTTCAATGGTAGAATTCCAGCCTTCCAAGCTGGCCGCGTGGGTTCGATTCCCATCACTCGCTCCAGATATGCGCGTTTTTCCTCAAAACGCGCGGTGAACAATGAACTGTTGATTATTCAATGTTCATTGTTCACCGTTAAATATTCACTGCTATTTGTGCCTTTAGCTCAGATGGATAGAGCAACTGCCTTCTAAGCAGTAGGTCGAGGGTTCGAATCCCCCAAGGCACGCCATGTCGGGGAAGAATCCCCGGCATTATGGTGGGATTAGCGCAGTTGGTTAGCGCGTCAGGTTGTGGCCCTGAAGGCCGTGGGTTCGATTCCCATATCTCACCCCAATATGCCCGCTTTTGGGCAACCAAGAATGACAGCTCTTGATACGGAACATCGTGTCAAGGGCTGTCTTCCTTCTTGACACCAATTCGCCCGCTTGATATAATTATAATGAGATATTATTTTTAAGGCGGTTTTTTTAATGATAAAAACACAAAAAGCAAAAATTTTATCGCTGGCTCTGATTTTATTCCTTTTATTTCAACTGCTCGTCCTTGTCTCGTGCGCGAGCCCGGGCGGCTCTGCAGACACCTCGGACGACCAACAAATGACCGACGCCGACGTCGCCGGCACTATATCGCTCGCCCTTGACGGTGAAGCTCTCTACTCGCTTGTCCGCCCCTGTTTTTATATCAGATTGTCAGGCCGCTATCCGCTCTTTGTTGTCGCGGTGCTCGGTCAAGGATATGAGAATTGAGGGATTGCCGTGAGTAATGTAATCGATTATATCGCCTGGAGGGGCGATGTCACGCTTTGCGGCTCGCCTCTTAATGAGGTTGACAATATAATATTTGCGATGACGGCCTTTGTTGATTTTTCGGGAATTGTGCCGCCCGGACATGATGATGAGCCTGTTTCTTTCGGAGATGCGATGAAGAAATTCTCAGTTCTCTCGGATGGAAGGGATTATCTCGGCGTTCTCATTCCCTCCAATATTATAGATATGGCGAAAAAGGCCGCCGCCTGCCCGCGCTTTTGCGATATAGGCCTTGTCGGCTTTGTGAATATTGTCGATGAGGACAATGAAATGCAGTTTGCCGCTCTGACATATCTTCTACCCGGGAACCAAATTTATGTTGCATATCGCGGCACAGATGACACAATTGTCGGGTGGAAGGAGGATCTTCGTATCGGATTTAAGACGCCGATACCGGCTCATGTCTATTCCGAAGGCTATCTCGCCAAGGCTGCCGCTTGTCGAGAGGGTGGGATATATATCGGCGGGCATTCAAAGGGGGGTAATATCGCCATGTGGGCGGCGTCGCACTGCAGCGAGGAAATACGCTCGCGCATAATTCGG
This sequence comes from Eubacteriales bacterium, assembly GCA_050309735.1. GTDB lineage: Bacteria > Bacillota > Clostridia > Oscillospirales > CAG-272 > UMGS1002. The sequence goes on along the minus strand of JBNRMS010000030.1, from coordinate 40,703 downwards.
GTTTACAATAACGATGGCCCCGGCTTCCTCCCCGATGTAATCAGCGAGCCTTCCTATACCGCCGTCGCCGACCGGATTATCACATTTGTGCCTCAGTCGTCAATTGTCGGCTCAATACTCGAACAAAGCCCGGTCTGTCAGATAATAAAGAGCGGCGAGAGCGCAATATTGCAGCATGACCCGCTCTCTTGGAAGGTGCTGGGGCCGCGCTTTGTTTATCTTGAGGAGAGATCGAGATTCAGCCGGCACAGCGAGGAGGCCTTACGAAGCTGGGTTTATTCGATGAGCGACGAGGAAAAGGAAAAATTCGCCGAAATCCTCTTTACTGTCATCGACTCGACCGGCGCCCGCACCCTTACCGATCTTGACGGTGCCAGGCTCAAAAACTTCAATCAGATAATGAAAGCCTTCCGCGGTCTTGACAAAAACTCACGTTCCGTTGTCCTGCGTCTTCTTGTCCGTCTGCTCGGCGGGGGCAGGGAGGGAAGAGGGGAGAAGGGGCAATAAAGCTGAAGTATCATAGTCGCAAGTGAATTTCTCCCATGCGAGGCCGACAGTTATTTGATTGCTTCCGGTTTAAACGCCGAATCCTACCTGATTTGTCTGTCTCCTCTATATCAAGAGCAGCGCTGCTATGCGCTCGGGCGTGTTGCAGCCGGCTCGCTTCATCAGGATTGCCGTGTTGCGGTCGAATCCCGAATGCTCGATAAGCCGGAAGGCGGTGGCGATTATGTCGGTTATCTTCTCGGGGGGGTCTCCCGCATTGTGACATGCAACGGTGAGCAATCGGACAAAGGAATAGACGGCCGAGAAGGAGAGATATTCATCATTGGGGCCGCCAAGCTGCCCCGAGAAGGGAAAGCCCGAATAAAACAGGTGGTTGACCATTATCTGCTCGGACATCGTGTCATAATCGGGATAGTCAGCCCGGAACTCGTCTCGAGCGCGGCGGTATTTCTCGGCGGCAAGAGCCGCTCCCGCCGCATCAAGCTCATCGGCACCCTCAATGCCAAGGCGGGTCTGTGCCTTGATAAAATATTCGCAGGCCGCCGATTCGGGACGTGCCTCTTCAAACCATGAGATCAGATAGTGCAGGATTGTAACGGCATAATTATCATCAGGTGGGTGTTTTTGTGCTTTTATTGAGGCGAGAATTTTTTTGATTGCCGCTTGCCCGCCGTCACCCGCCTCGGATAGTTCCGAAATAAAAGCGCCGAGCCTTATCATCCGATCGCAAAAGGGGTGGTTTCTGTCCTGAAGAATTTGTATGGCGGCGCCGCGAATCGCGTTGACATACCTTGCCTTATCGGTTAAGCGCAGGCTTGTCGGGTCGTCCTCACGCATAAAGAAAAGGCGCTTGCGCCGAAAGGAAATAGGCTCGGAGCGAAAAAGAAGCTGCTCAACAACCGCCTCGCAACTGTTTGCCGCCGAGCATTCATATCGATATTCGCTCCGCATAGCGCGCGGATAATAGCGGCAGGCCTCGGTGAGAACGCGCTCCCCCAATTCAAGCTGGAGCGCGCAGAGCCCGTCTTCTGTTTGCACCGGGCAGTTTCCGCTCCAGGCCGGCACTATTTGAGCGTATCTCTCGGGGCTTGGATTGTCGCAGAGGCAAAAGGCACGGTCGAGCCGCCCGCGCAGCTCTTTTGAGCAGTTAATCCCGAGCAGCTCGAAATATTTTCTCATTGAAATAGTTATGCGCCAGCCGGCGCAGCAGGTGCGGGAACACTGCCCGCCCTTGCACTTAAAACCGGGATAATAGTCTGGAACGAGATAAGAATGCAGGCTCAAATATGTTTCTCCTGAAGACAAATTTTATATTCAACTCTTTAATTTCACGGATATTATTTTATTCTATCTCACATTAAATGTCAATAATTTTTTTTGGTTTTTTATAAAATGTTATGCAGAGCCGCCGGAAGGCTTGGATAATACACAAAGGGGGAAACTTCTTTTTTAGAAGTTTCCCCCGAGAACTTTTGAAGGATTTTTTGGCATCCTAATTGTAGTTCGGTGTTATTTCACCCCGAAAAGTATAAACACATCGGCATTCAGATTCTTTTCCTCCTTGCTTGAGTAGATCGAAACGCTTTTCATCACAATGCGTATTTTCGCCGCGTCGTTTTCAAAATCGAAGGTAAGCCGGTCAACGTCAAGATATTCCTTATCATACGAATATTCGCTTATTTTGTCATAGATGCCGCCCAGCGGCGCCTCAAGCAGAAGTCCGTCCTTGCCCGAGAGGGTTATCGAAGCGCCCCCGTTTTTCTCGGAGAGCCTGAGCGTGTACTCACCGCCGCCAATCTCGGCTAAGGTGGTGTTTCCTCTTTGCGGCAAATAGAGATAGTACGAGATGAAATAGTCATATCCCGCGGTGCTTATCACGGTTTTGTCGCTTATTAAATAATGTTTTGAATCCTTGCTAAAATGCGCCTCGCCATATGGATCGAATCCGAAAACTCTCTCAAAATCCGAATATGCCGAGAAGCCATCGGGCAGAAACTCAAGCCGGTCAAGCTCGCCCGCTCTGTCAAGATATGAGATGGTGCGGGTAAGGCGTTGTTTATCCTGGTCGCTGATATTTGACTTTGGCGTGAGCGCGCCGCCGCTGAGCATTTGGTTCTCAAAGAGGACATTCTCGACCATTTCAATATGATTCCGTATGCTAACATCATAAGCACCGATTACCGGCGCCGCCGCTATGAGCGCGAATGCGACGGCAAGCGCCCCCACATAACCGTTGGGTTTGGCCGGCCTAAGGAACAGGAGCGCGCCGACAATAATCGAATAGACACTGAACAGCAGAACATTATAACGCGCCGCCACAACCCCCTCGTCTGACGCCTTTATAACCGACGCGACAAGCTGGAAGGCCGCTATAACAGAGATAAAGGCCGGGAAAAGCCTCACGAAAAAGCGAGCCGGAGCATTTTTGAGCCGCTTAACCAAAAGATATATGACGAGCACCGCTATGAGATAGGTAAGCAGCATCGGTTCGAGCAGGTTGTCTTGCCAGTCGCGAAGGGCGATGGTTTTACCCATATAGATGACAAGCACAAGCGTATAAAGCGAGGCGAGCGGGATGAGGACATAGGTGAGCAGGATATCGAGGAATTTGGGGTATCCGGTTGCTTTCTCAAGCTTTGCGGCATTCCTCCCCCTGCCGCCAAATACCGGAATCAGCGAGAGCATAAGCATAGGAGCGATAATGCCCCAGATAATATTGGCAATATGCGCGTATATGTCGCCGTCAAGGCGCACGAGTAGGTTGTCGATAGCAATAAAAATCAGATAAACGCCGCCAAAAATTATTCCCGAGAAGAATAGCGAGGTGAAAAAGGCCTTGAAGACACTGAGGAAAACGGCATTGAAATCGGCCTTCCCGCCGGACGAGGGAGTTAGTATAAAGGCTGCTGAGAGCGCAAAGATAAGGGTTGTCGTTCTTAATGTTGCCGCGCCGTCAAGACTTTCGACATTCAAAAGATAGACATAATATGCGGCGGTTGCAATGAGCGCCGCAAGAAGATATGAGCCTCTCCCGGCAAGGCTTCTGCCGAATCTCTCGCCGAGCGCATGGGCAAGGAGGAAGCAGAAAGCGCCGAGAATAAGAGCCGTGATATGCCTTTCAAAGTTGTCTTGACTGGAGATTGATATGCCTCGCAATACGGCGGCGGCCGTGAGCAGCAGGAATACCGTCCAATAACGCACAACGGCGTCATATATTCCCCTGAGCCTTGCCTTGGTGTAATCAAAAAGTTTCATAGTCCCGCTCCTTCCATATAAGTTTTTCGGGCAAATTACCCGAACAGTTTAATCGTACACAAAAAGCCTGTTTTTGTCAAGCGTTATTTAGTGAGGCGCAAAAAAATAGCAGTGCATTGACTTTCAATAAATATTATGTTATAGTGTTCGGAGTAAAATACATTCGCCCTTACCGATAGTTTGTTAAGAAAACAAATGTCTCTTCAAACACCGAGCGTTGTGACGCTGCCGGCACAAAACTTGGCTACCGGAAATACATAGCGATAACACTGAAAGCGCGGTTTATATGAAACACAGTTACACACGACAAGTAATCCTTCCCTTTATTGCCGCCCTCATTTGGGGAACGGCTTTCGCGGCTCAGAGCGTTATAGCCGAGCATATCGGGCCTTTTACCTTCAATGCCGTCAGAGCCGCCATTGCGATTGCCTTTCTCGGGCTTGTGCTCATCGTAATAAATATTATTAAGAAGCGCAGAAAAAATGCGCCGTCGGGCGTGGCCGGCGGTGAGGCTGATACAAAGAAGTACCGGGTCAAGCTTATCCTTGGCGGACTGCTCTGCGGCAGTATGCTAACTCTTGCCTCAAGCTTGCAGCAGCGCGGGATGGCCGAAACCTCGGCCGGGAAGGCCGGATTTATCACCGCGCTCTATATTGTTATAGTTCCGATACTCGGGATTTTTCTCCGGAAAAAGGTGCCTTTCGTCGTTTTGGGCAGCGTGGCGCTTGCTGCGACGGGACTTTATTTTCTTTGCATAGACGAGAGCTTTTTCTTGTCGACCGGCGACCTTTATGTTATCCTTTGCGCCTTTGTTTTCTCAATTCATATTTTGATAATAGACCATTTTACAAAATATATTGACGGAATTACACTGTCGTTCGCGCAATTTTTTATAATGGGAATCGAGTCTGGAATCCTTATGCTGCTATTCGAGCAGCCAACGGCATCGGGAATTATGGCCTGCTTCTGGCAGCTTCTTTATATCGGTATATTTTCGAGCGGCGTTGCCTATACCCTTCAGATGCTCGCGCAAAAAGACTCAAACCCGACTGTCGTTGCACTTGTTCTCAGCCTTGAATCGCTTTTTGCCGCTGTTGCCGGGGCGATTTTCCTTCGGGAAAAGATGCAGGGGCGGGAATATTTCGGCTGCGCTTTGATGCTTGTCGCCGTTGTGCTGGCTCAGCTTCCGGCAAGAGTGTTCGGCAGGAGAGCTAAGAATAAGAAATAAAAGCAACAAAAAATTAAATTAAATAAATTAAATGGATAGCTTTTTGGGAAATGCCCCGAAAGCTATCCATTTATTAAATTATTAAATATACACATTATTATTAAATATACACATTGGCAGCTTTTGCAAAAAGCTGCGATGTCGCAAAAGAGAAGAAACACATGGGAGAAATTCACTTGCGACTATGTTATTATATAAATAAATAAACTACAAATTTTCTTTCTGGCCGCCTGCGGCTAAATATTTCACGCGCATTATTCTGTCAATCCAGTCAAGTCCGACGGCCAAGAGTACGCCGAGGAGCGCAAGGAAGGCGCACAATATAAGCTGCCCCGCGTCCTCGTATTCAAGCGGGATTATCATTATCGTGGAGGCAAGCACCGTGCCGATTATTGCGTGCATAGCGATACTGTAGTACCTTCCAAAAACAAAGCCGACCCCGCGCGAGAAAACAAGAAGAGCCAGCGCGATTCCGATAAGCCAGGGTATTAAGACCGGCATCTCAAGTCTGCTAAGCCCCCGGGTCATCGATATGTAAAGCCCCATAAAAAGCAGTAGCGAGGTTGAATTCAGCCCGGGGATTATCATCGAAAGCCCCCACAGAATGCCGCTGAAAATATACCATCCGGCATTCGGCTCGACCTCTATTCCGGTTCCGAACCGGAGAAAGAGAAGCAGGGCAAGCATAAAAAATGTGCCCGTGAAAAGCGCGGTGCGCGAGCCGGGAAGCCGGCCTTTTTTGTTGGCATCTCGGAACATTGAGGGGAACATCCCCGCCACTATCCCGGCAAAAAGACAGGTAGACTCTTTCTCAAATCCCGAGAAGATTTGAGAGAGGAAAACCGCCGTAATCCAGAATCCGACCGCCACGCCGGTGACAAACGGGAGGATAAGCCGCCAGTGCCGCGCAAGCCCTGTTTTTGGTTTTGACAGCACCTCCATGAAGGGTTCGTAAAAGCCGAAAACGAGCATAAAAACGCCGCCGCTTATGCCGGGCATTATCCCCGCCATGCCGACAAGAGCGCCCTTAAGAACGATAAAGAAAAAGAGTGTTGATTTTTTTGCCAATAATCTCATATGTAATGTCGACCATGCCTTTCTGTTGACCGAGTGCCAATGCGTATATTCATATTCGTAAGTGAATCTCTCCCATGCCCTACCTCACCTTTGCGACATTGCAGGTTTCTCTGAAACCTGCCAATGTACATATTATATCATTAAAACGACATTTTACAATATAATTTTCTATGAAATTAAATATCCACCGCCCCCATCAAATGTCATATTTTAAGGAAATATTTCTAATATATTTTTACAGCTTCTGAATAAACAGGCTAAGAAGGGCAAAAATAAAGATTGAAAACCTTCAAAGGAGCGTAAAAGTATGGATAACAAATTATCAAGCTTTTTCAAGAAACTCAAGCCCAACCGTGCCGTTTACATCACTGCCGTTACACTGCTCGTTGCTCTTGCGGTTATAATCGCTATAACAGTTGCTGCGAACAGGGCAAAAAAAAGATCGGGTGATACCGACACCGGTCCGGTAACCTCGGGCGTAACCGAGAGCCACTCGCCAATCACCACCAAAGTCCCCGAAACAACCACTCCCCCCGTCACAAACACGCCGACAACTACGGCAACACCCAGTGTTAACAGCCCCGAGGACACCGACGCCGCCAATGTGGGCGACACGGTGCCGGCCCTGGTTCTCCCCTGCGGCGGAGTGCTCTCGGCCTTCCATGACGAGGCCCTCCAGGTCTGGTCGCTGACAATGAGAGATTACCGCGTCCACCTCGGCATTGATATCGCCACCGAGGAAAACGCACCGGTCTACGCGGCGGCAGACGGTGTCATCGCGCAGGTTTGGGAGGATGTGAAAATGGGTTACTGCATCTCAATCAAACACGGTAACGACACCTATACAATCTATCGTAATCTTGGTCCTGCGCCTGCCGAGGGCATTGCCGAGGGTGTGAGCGTCCGCGCCGGTCAGCTTATCGGCTCGGTTGGAAACAGCGCCATGATAGAGATAGCCGAGGAGCCGCACCTCCACCTCGAAATGACTATCGCGGGTGTCCATGTCAATCCCCTTGATTATTTCGACCAAACCGCCATCGCATCGCTGAATATTGACGATGTGTATGAGGGATGAGTGACAGAAAGAAAGAAAGAAAGAAAAAAAGGCCTCCGGGAGATTCCATGTGGAAGCTCCCGGAGGCCTTTTCGCATCACCGTCATATATACTCGGCAAGGTTGATTACATTAATACCATTCTGAAGGGCATACGCCATTGTATAGGCTGTTCCACCAGAACTTTTGATGCAATAGGCGACGCAACGGACGCAACCCTCAACAAGCTTGCGGTCGCGTTCGAGCATACAGTCGCGTGTATATCTGTCGCTTATGTAGAATGAGCGGTCGCAGGAAGCAAGAATAAAATTGTAATATTTTTTATCGCGCGCGCTCCAGCCCCGCGTTTGATCCCGGCAGGGCAATATCAGCTCAAGCTCTATACCAAGCTCATCGCGAAGGTCGAGAATTTTCATCGCCGCCAGAGTGTCAAAGCCTATCGCCCCCCCGGTACGGAAAACCCGAACACCTCCGGCGGCGAGTGCGCGGATGGTTTCATCAAGCAGTGCGTCAAGCTTCAACATATTTCGATAGGATATTGAGCGGTGACCGGTAAAACAGCATTTTATGATCGAATCCATATATCTCCTTCCTCACCGCCTGGGGGCGACCTGATAAAATTAAATTGCATATATTTCAGCATTAACAAGGAAAAATCTTTCCCAAAAAATTGACCGTGGATATATTTTAGCATACTAACACATAAAAAGGAAGGGGGTGATTCAAATATTAATTTATAAATTTAAAAATCGTTCGATAAAATTTAACATATAATACCATTATGATGCTCAAGCGACTTTTAAAATACTTGCCTAAGCCCTCAAAACAGCAAACGCGGACATTTCGCGCGATTGCCCGCCTTGATACTTCACAAGCCGCCTGCTTTTTTCCGACCGGTTTTATAACCTTTTTGTTATATTATTATAATCCAAGACGGCGTGAAGATTAATACGGAGGTCAAAAATGCAGGAAGAAAGAAAATACAATCCGCGCGGACAAGCGTTCGGCGGGAGAGAGGGAAGGCATTTCTCTTTCTTTGGGGTGAGCCGAAAGATTTTGGTCGACGAGGGGATACGCGGACTTGCATATGCGGGGGTTGCCTATCTGCTCGGCAGTTGCCGGCTTTTCTTTGGCAGCTATCCGCTCGGCGTGGCGCTGCTTTGTGCCTCGGGGGCGAAAATTCCTTTTATATTAGGTGGTCTTATCGCCTCGGCATATCCTGCCGCGCCCTATCCGTCTGTCTACATAGGTGTATATATAATAGCCCTGCTGCTGCGGGTTGTCACCCGGATATTTATAGATACCGCTGACATGGACGAGCCGGCCCCGCCGCCGGGCGCCCGGCTCAAGGCGCTGCGCCTGCGCTTGTTTAACGAGAGTGTGAGCCTGCGGATGACGGCGGCCTCTGTCTCTGCATTTATTATCAGTCTTTATGCTATAATTGTTGGCGGGTATCGCTATTACGATCTTTTTGGGGCGATTTTTGCCATTGTTGCGTCTCCTGCCTTTGTGTGGTTGTTTGCCGGATATCTCGGCGGGCAGGAGGGCAAGACAAAGTTTGACGCGTGCTACCTTGCGGGAGGGGCGGCGCTTATGGCCGGAATATGCTATGCGGCAAGGGATATCAATATAATGGGGATATCGGCGGCCGTTTTCGGAGCATTTTTTATGACACTGCTTATCTGCCGGCGCCACGGAATTTTAGCCGGTGCTTCGGCAGGCCTTGTGCTGGGAATTGCCTGCGACCCGGTTTACGCTCCTCTTTTTGTCCTTGCCGCGATAGCCGAGGGAATGCTCTGCGGTCTGTCGCCCACTCTTGCGGCCTCGGCTGCTTTTGCCGGGGGGATGATGTGGGGAATTTATATAGATGGAATCGACTCATTGACCCGACTTCTCCCCGCCCTTCTGCTTGCGGCCGCAGCCTTTTGCGGCGCCGAGCGAGCCGGACTTATCGGCGATGCTCTCTCTGCCGCCGAGACGGCGGTGGGGCGCGAAGAAGTCTTTAGAGCCGAGGCCGAGTGGGCAAAGAGCCGAATCAAATCAGACGAGGAGAGGCTGAGCGCCGTCTCCGAGAGTTTCGCGGCGCTCTCCGAGGTCTTCTATAACCTAAGCGACAGGCTTCGCAGGCCGGGAATAATCGACCTTCGGCGCATCTGCGACAGGATTTTTGATAAATCCTGCGCCGGCTGTGTCAGGCGGGAAATCTGCTGGAATCTTGAATATGGTTCTTCGCTTGACATGGTGGCAAGGATCTGCGCCGAATTGCACGAAAAGGGGCGAGCCGATGTCGGCTGCGTGCCAGAGCAGATAAAGAGGCGATGCAATAGCATTAAGGATATTATCGCGGAGATAAACGCGGGGTGCGCGTCGCTCACCGAGGCGGTATTCAGGAGTGAAAAAATAAGTCTCTTCGCGCTTGATTATGACGCCATATCGCGCATTCTTGCCGACGCCGTTGCCGAGCAGCGCGAGGAATACAACCGCTCGGACGCCATCGAGGAGAGGGTGGCGGCAGCGCTCGGTCGGCTCGGGATAGAGCCCGAGGTGCTGTATGTTTGGGGGAGCAGGAGAAAATATATCTCGGCTCGGGGAATTGAGCCTCGGAGCGCGAGGTGTGATGTTGATGTGCTCCGCCGGAGCCTTGAGGAGGTAACCGGTTCGGCGCTTGAGGATCCTCTCTTTGAATTTTCAAGCAAAAAAAAGGAGGGGCGCCTTGCAATGACACTGAGCACCCGCCGCCGCTATTCTGTCGAGCGGGTCTGCCAGACGGCCGCGGCTGCCGACTCTCCCGACGGGGTTTGCGGCGACAGCGTGGTTATGTTTGAAACTTGCCGTGATTACTTTTACGCTCTTATCAGCGACGGCATGGGAACCGGAGGAGCCGCCGCTTTCAGTTCGGGTGTCAGCTCTCTTTTTCTTGAAAAAATGCTTATGGCCGGAAACAGGATTACTACCGCCCTGCGTATGCTCAACGGCGTGCTCCGCTCGCGCGGCGGGGCGCGGGATATTGAATGTTCGGCCACGGTTGACCTCCTTGAGATTGACCTTATCAGTGGCGATGCGTCGCTTATCAAAAGCGGGGCGGCGCCGACCTACATCCGCCGCTCGGGCGATATTTTTCGTCTTCACTCTCAAACTGTGCCTATCGGCATATTGAGCGCGCTTGACGCGCAGATAACAAGACTTGAGCTTTGCGAGGGCGATATTATTGTCATGGTGAGCGACGGCGTTGCCGACGCGTGCGGCGTGGTTGAGCAGAGGAGAGAGGGAGGCTGGTTGGCTGATTTGCTATCCCACGAATGGGAGGACGATCTCTCGCGCATGGCAAATAAAATTATAGGCCGCGCCGGAAGCCATGGCAGCCAAGATGACCTGTCGGTAGTGATTGTCAGGATTGCGGGATATTAGGGTCAAGGCGAGAGACTGCTCTCTTTGTCTTTGTAGTGAGCCGGTGCGCTTTTTTGCGCACCGGCTAAAATTAATATTTATAATGCTTAAATAGATTGAAATTTAATAGAAAATATTGTATAATGATCGGAGTAATAATTAAAAATAAATGGAAGGCTAATTTTATGGAGATATCAACCAGCTTCCCGGGCGGTAATATTCGGGTTATTAAAATTGAGGGCGACACGGTTGTTCTGAAAAACGAGTTGCGCGACACAAAAGGCGACTGGTTTTATTGGGCGTTTTGCGTGCGCGGTGCCGGCGGCAGAACAATTACCTTCCGGTTTGACGAGAAAAAACGAGTCGGTTACTGGGGCGGAGCGGTGAGCCATGATCTTTTGAGATGGAACTGGAGCGGCTCGCGGCATGTGTATGAGGACGGAACCGAGTCTTTTACATACACCTTCGGCCAAGATGAAAATCTTGTATATTTCGCGCACGATATGTACTATTCAACCGACCGGCACGACAGCCTTGCTGCCCGGCTCGGTATGAAAAAATTCCCCTTTGCCACCTCGCCAAAGGGGAGAGTGATATACGCCTATGAGATGGGAGAGGGAGAGGATATTATTCTTATGACCGCGCGGCACCACGCCTGCGAGTCGCCCGGGAATTACATGATTGAGGGCATCCTTTGCGAGTTTTCTGAGGAGATGCCAAAGGGATATCGGGTGCTCACCATTCCCTTTGTTGATCTTGACGGCGTTATCGAGGGCGACCAGGGCAAGAACCGCGCTCCCCACGACCACAACCGCGACTACACCGACGCCCCGATATACGATGTCTGCCGGAAGATTATGGAGCTTAAGGTTGCGGCGGCCTTTGATTTCCATGCGCCCGACCATCTGGGCGGGAGACGGAGCGATTTCCCCTTTGTCGCTCGCTCAAACACAGATGACAACGCCTGGCAGGAGCGTTTCTGCAACCTTCTGATAAAGGCATCGAGCGGGCTGCCCATGTCGTATGACGCTACTCACGACGCGGGCGCCGGCGCCGGCTGGAACAGCAGCCAGACCCCGAACTTCAAAAATCATTTCCTCAAAAACTCAAGCCTGAAAACCTCAATAACCTTTGAAACCCCCTATTTTGGGTTTGCTGGATCGGAGTTTACCGAGGAAAACGCAACGGCCTTCGGCCGCGCCTTCGGCAGGGCGATACGCGATTATCTTTCTTCCGGAACTGTCTGACAGGCCGGGGGCTGCAAAAATAAAATTTTATATCGAAGGGATTGATAAAAACAATGTCGGATAAAAAGATATTTCCCCGCGTGATCGACGGGGGAAAGTGGAAAAACGGCCATGTTCAGGGAGTTGCGCTTGATACGGCGGGCAAATATGTCTATTTTTCCTTTACTACCGTTCTTGTAAAAACAGACCTTATGGGCAATATCGTCGGCAGTGTCGAAGGGCTTCTCGGTCATCTTGGCTGTATAGACTTTAATGATTCGGACGGTCGGGTTTACGGTTCGCTTGAGCTCAAGCACGACGCAATAGGCAAGGGCATAATGAAGAGCACCGGCCGCGAGATTGCCAAGGAAGAGGCCTTCTATATCGCGATATTCGATGTCGATAAGATTGACCGGGTCGGTATGGACGCCGAGCGCGACGGAATCATGACCTCGATATATCTTGGCGAGGTTGTTGCCGACTATACCTCAACCGACCCGGACGGGAAGCCCCACCGCTACGGTTGTTCGGGTGTTGACGGTCTTTCCTTCGGCCCCGATTTCGGCAAGAGCGGGGGGGAGGATATGCTGATGATAGCCTACGGGATTTACGGCGACCCCGCTCGAGCCTCAAACGACCACAATATACTCCTCTGTTTTGACTGGCGCAAATTTTCGGCTTATGAGCGTCCGCTCCTTCAGGGTCAGCCCCATCATTCGGGGCCGGCGCACGACCGGAAGTATTTTATATATACAGGAAACACCACATGGGGAATACAGAATCTTGAGTACGATGCCTTCACAGGCGACTGGTATGCCGCAGTATATATCGGTAAGAAGCCAAAATTCCCCAACTATCCGATGTACATTATCGACGGCGCGGCCGCGCCAAAAGAGGGCGAGCTTCGCGGCAGAGGGGGAGAGCGAGGGCTGCTTCTGACCCTGAAAGATGAGGGCGCGCTCCACCAGGCGAGCGGCATTCGCGGACTGACATACCCGATGGGGCAGACCGGGATGTATTCATTCGGTGACGGATATTTCTATATGTCCTACAACGGCCGCACTCCCGCACCCGAGAGCCTCCACACCTCTCGCCTTACCCTGTGCCGACGCGTGCCGGGCGATGTGTCGGGATTTGTGGTTGTCTAAATTTTTTAAGAGGAGAATTGTTTATGGAAAACACCGCGCCGGTGCTGAGCGTGAGAAACCTGTCAAAATCGCTCGGCGCAAGACCGATACTTCACAATATTGATTTTGACATATATCCCGGCGAGATATTCGGCTTTCTCGGCCCTAACGGCTCGGGAAAAACCACAACAATTAAGCTGATACTCGGCCTTCTCAGGATTGATTATGGCGAGATTTATGTCTGCGGCCACAATATTGTAACCGACTTTGAGGCTGCTATTGCACATGTCGGGGGAATTATCGAAAACCCCGAGATGTATTCCTATCTGACCGGGCGGCAGAATCTTGACCAGTACCGCCGTATGTATGACAATATTCCCGAAAGTCGGGTTGATGAGCTGGTTGATTTGGTCGGCCTTAAGGAGCGCATAAACGACAAGATATCAAAATATTCGCTCGGTATGAAGCAGCGTCTTGGTGTGGCTCAGGCTCTTCTAAATCGCCCTCGGCTGCTTGTCCTTGATGAGCCGACAAACGGACTCGACCCGGCGGGAATTAAGGAGCTGCGCGATATACTCAAATCACTCTCAAGGAATGAGGGGACGGCTGTCTTTGTTTCAAGCCATCTGCTCGCCGAGATAGAGCTTATGTGTGACAAAATTGCCGTTATCGACCGAGGCTCGCTTGTCGGAATCAGAACGATGGAGGAGCTTCACCGCGCGAGCGCCCGAGGCGAGATTGCGTGCGACCTTACCCTTGTTGACGGCGAGATTGCTATGCGAATACTTGCCGAGGCGGGAATAGAACACCACAAGGCCGACGGCAAAATCAGGCTGACCCTGCCCGAGGCCGACCTGCCCGGCGTGATAAAGCTGCTTGCCATGGGAGACGCGGGGGTAATTTCGGTGATACCTGTCAAGCGAACACTTGAGGACGCTTTCCTTGAGATGACGCGGGGCTATTCGGCTCCGGGAGGTGAGGCTAAATGAAAAACCGACTTTTCAAAAACAAAAGCACAAAAATAATGAAAAACCGACTTTTCAAAAACGAAAGCATAAAAATTTGGAGCCAGACCTCAAATCGGGTTATTGTCATCATCCTCGCCGTTATAATTGTGATGATACCGATTCTTACCTATGTCGCGAACCGGCTCCTATCGTTTGGCTCCGGATATTATTACGGAGCTGAGCAGCAGTATGAGCACTATCTTGAAGTTGCCCAGAGTTATCGCGAATATGAGGGCGCATCAGGGATAGACCTTGCCGAGGCCTATTATTACGAGACAGAGGCAAGCGTTATAAAATTCTTTATAGACAGAGAGCTTATCGGCTCATGGAAATATGATACGTATTACAACAGATACCGCGACGCAAAACTCCGCGCCGAGGCCGTCAGACTGCTTGCCGAGGAAGGGTTTGACATTGATGTTATCGATCAGTCAAGCTTCAAGTATTACTTTATGTATATGGGGAGCGAGGAGGACTATCTTTTTGATTTGAAGACCGGCAAGTATATGCGCATCGAAGAAGACGGCTCTCTCACCCCGGTCGATATCACGCACAAGGACTATTACGACTATATAAAGGGGCATGTAAGCTCGCTTGAAGCCGAGATAATCAACACAGACTTCAGCGGACGGCTTGCGGCCTATGCGGCCGGCCTCCGGGTTGAATATGCCGAGGCAGAAGCGATGCTAAAAGATTATGAGCTTCAGCTCAAAATTGAACCGGATAGCGACGAGCTGAAATACGGCTACGCCACAGCAGAGCTGCGGGTTGAGTGCCTGGCCGAAAAGGTTCGGCTTGCTGATTATCTTGTCGCGGCCAATGTCGACCAAAAAGACTGGCGATACAGAACCGTGACAATTCTGGCAAACTCGGTTCTTGAAGAGCGGATGGGTCTTGTTATAAGGCCAAAGAGCCTACATGCCGAGAACTGGGGTTCTTATGACGACTATGTGGCCGAAACCGAGGCGAAAATCAAGGCCTCGGACGATGCCCTAGCAATTCTCAATTACAGCCTTGATAATGAAATTCCAACCCCATATTCGCTTGAAAAATCGGCCAAACTTTCCTGGCAGAGCGCGATTATCTCGTCGATTGGCTATATCCGCATATTTATGATAATTTTAGCCGGAACTATTGTGTCGGGCGAGTTTTCCTCGGGCTCTATCCGCCTGCTCTTAATCCGACCCAAAAAGCGCTGGAAGATTCTGACCTCAAAGCTGACGGCCGCCGCCTTTTGGTCGTTTGCCCTGATGCTTGTCTCGGTTTTCCTTCTGTTTGTCATTAACATTATAATAAACGGGGTAACCGATATTCTCACGCCCGACCTTGTCCTTGTCGGTGACAGTGTGGTTCGCCTGCCGGCAATGCTCACGGCGCTCAGAGTCCTTGTCCTCGCGGCACTGCCCGCCTTCCTTGTCTTTGCATTCGCATTCCTGTTCTCGGTGCTCACGCGAAAGTCGGCTCTCTCAATAGCCCTCTCGCTAATACTCAACACCCTCTTTGGCATAGCTTCTGCCATTTCGGTTATGCTCCTGCAGTCAGGTGAGGTGCGACAGTATGTGGGTTTCCTCGAATATACCCCGCTGCCTTATAACGATTTGAATTCGCTGATAATCAATCCGCTGAGCTATTACGGCGGCAGCTTCAGCGGTCTTATCATGTCGGGCACGTCATATCTCTATGGCGCGGGCGCGAAACTTAGCGTAGTTGTCGGCTCTGTAGTTCTGATTGTATTTACTGCGCTGCTCATTGCTCTTTCCTATCTCTCCTTCAACAAAAGGCAGATAAAGAGCTGATGTGTTTTTTGATTTTATTATTTAAAAAATCATAGATAAGCTTATATAAAACATTCAGGAGGTATATCATATGTCTTTTCCGATTGCCGTTCAGCTCTATTCTGTGAGAGATGACGCAAAAGTCGACTTTCGCGGCACGCTTGAGAAAGTCAAGGAGATGGGTTACGACGGGGTTGAGTTTGCCGGACTTCATAACCATTCGGCCGCAGAGGTGGGTGCATTCTGTCGCGAGCTTGACCTTGTGCCGATTTCGGCTCATGTGCCCTATTCCGAACTGCTAAAAAACCCCGTGGGAACTCTCTCGCTCTATGCCGAGATAGGTTGCAAATACGTCGCAATCCCACACCTCGGCGCCGACGCGCGCCCCGGCTCGCCAAGCTTCCCCTATGTACTCGGCTTTATCGAAGTGATAGCAAAGGCGGCCGCCTCGCTTGGAATCGGCCTGCTCTATCACAACCACGACTTTGAATTTATCCGTATCGGCGGGAAATACGGGCTTGACATAATGTATGAAACTGTTCCCGAGAATCTGCTCGGCGCCCAGATTGACACCTGCTGGGTGAATGTTGCCGGTGTGAATCCGGCCGATTATGTCAGAAAGTATTCGGGCAGAGTGCCGGTTCTTCACCTTAAGGACTTCTGGGGCGACAGATCGGGCGCGGCATACGAATTGATAGGTGATGACACAAAGCCCCCCGCCCGCCCCGTCGGCTTTGAGTATCGTCCGCTCGGCAAGGGCTTGCAGGATATTCCGGCAATTCTTGGGGCGGCGGTCGACGCAAAGGTTGAGTGGCTTGTCGTGGAGCTTGACAGCCCGAGCATGGGGCTGTCACCCCTTGAGTGCATCAAGGTGAGTATAGATTATCTTAAAACTATCAACGAATAAACGAGGAGGAAATATAAAAATGGGGAAAGATGACGCAATCCTTAACGCCTTCAAGGAAGATCAGACAATCCAAAAGGTGAGCGCAGACAAGAAGCTGAGAATCGGCATTATCGGCTGCGGCTGGATAGCCGACGCGCATATAAAGGCATATCTGGCTCAGCCCGATGTTGAAATAGTGGCCGGTGCCGATTTAATACCCGGCAAGGCAGCCGCCTTTTTTGCAAAACATGGTGTAGAGGGTGTGATCACCGACTACGCCTCGCATAAGGAAATGCTCGACGACAAGTCGCTCAAGCTCGACGCCGTGAGCATCTGCACCTACAACCGCCAGCATGCCGCCCCCACGATATACGCGCTTGAGCGGGGGGTCAACGTTCTGCTTGAAAAGCCTTTCACGGTTACGCTTGATGAGGCGGTTGACGTGATGAGGGCCGAGCGCAAGAGCGGGAAGGTGCTCTCGATAGGCTTCCAACCCCGCCTTGACGAGAATATGAAAATGATTAAGAAAATAGTCGAATCGGGCGAGCTTGGAAAGGTTTACTACATACAGACCGGCGGTGGACGCCGTCGAGGAATCCCGACACCGTATGGAACAACCTTTATCGACGATAAAACGGCCGGTATCGGTGCGCTCGGCGACATAGGCTGCTATTCGCTTGATATGGTGATGAATGCAGTAGGTTACCCGAAGCCCCTGACTGTTACCGGGTACACCTCGTCCTTTTTCGGACGCAGCCCGAACTACAGCGGATACAGAGAAAATAAACGCGCGGAATATTCAAAGGCATTCAGTGTCGACGATTTCGCCGCGGCCTTTATCAGGCTTGAGGGCGACATTATTCTCGACTTCAGAATCGCCTGGGCAATGAATCTTGACACCCCCGGAGACACAATAATTCTCGGCACCGAGGGCGGCCTTCGCATCCCCTCAACCGAGTGCTGGAACGGCAGTGTCGGCGGACCGATGAAGATCTACCATGAGGTCTGCGGACGGCAGGTTGAAACAACAGTGCCGATTATCACCATGAAAAAAGGCCTTTTCGAACTTAAAATCCGCACCTTCCTTGATGCCGTAAAGACCGGTGCGCCCGCGCCCGTTCCTTCCTCTGAGATTCTCTACAATCAGGCGATAATCGATGGTATTGCTAAGTCGGCCGCGCTGGGGAGAGAAATTGAGATTGAGATTCCGAAGATTTAATGCTATAATGCCAATCTCCGATTAAAATAATAGTGTACTCAGGAAACGCCGGGTGGAACTTTCGGAGAAAGTTCCACCCGGCGCCCTTTGTTTTTTCTATTCTATATCTATTCAATATTTATTCTATTGTCGGATATCCGAAATGAATTTGGCTTGCGTTCCAGTCCTCAAGCAGGCCATGCTCCTTTACAATTTCCTCCCAGGGCATATAGCCGTCGTTTCTCTCAACGTGCGCCGCGAGAATCTCGCAGAGCTCGCTCCGCTTCTCTCTTAGATCTTCATTTTCAGAGAGGTCGTTTGTCTGTAACGGGTCTGATTTCAGGTCGCTCATGAATATAACCTGCCCGTCCTCCTCGGTGGCAAGCATATATAGATCATCGGTTACCACGGCGCGCCATGAGCGTATTTCCCGGTTCCACGCCTGATGGCACGGGATGATATTAAAGAGATAGACCGAATCAATCCCCTTTGCGGAGGGATCGGTCAGCACATTTGAGAGGTCTGCTCCGTCGACCTCTTTTCTAAAGGAAAGATTAAGATATCCCGCAAGCGTGGGCGCGATATCAACAAGGCTGATAAGCTGCTCCCGAGCGCCGGGCTTGATTTTTGCCGGGTGCGAGACGATTAAGGGGATATGCACACTCTCCTCGTAAAACCATTGCTTTTTGGTATAGCCGTGACTGCCGAGCATATCTCCGTGGTCACTTGTATATACCACAATTGTATTTTCGGCAATGCCTCTCTCCTCGAGAAGCGCCATCACCCGACCTATCTGCTCGTCAAGCAGTCTTATGTGCGCAAGATAGCCTGTGTACTGGCGGCGCAGTTTTTTCTCATCGTATTTCCCCTCGCGCGAAGGCTCGATGTTGGCTCGCAGCTCTATCTTTCCTTCGGCCTCGCGCTCAAGCTCGCCCTCGGGCAGGCGTGTGTAGGGGTCGTGAGGCGTGCCGTAACATATAAAGAGGGCAAAGGGCTTATCGTCACCTCGTTCTTCGATGAATTCAAGCGCCATGTTGGTTTGGGCTATCGGCTCATAGCCCTCAATCTCGTGCCTTGTGTTGCTCTCGTCGTCATAATAGGCCTTCAGATAATTGTGGTTACAATTGCAGCCCCTCCAGAAGCGAAAGCCAAGTCGGTTTTCCTCGGTTATAAATTTCTTGCGGGGGATTCCGCCCAAATGCCACTTTCCTATGTAGGCAGTGTCGTAACCGGCGTCGCCGAGTATATGGGCGATGCTCTGGTTTTGCCTTATCGGTATGTCATTGGCGGCTGCGCCGTGCCTTAGTGGATAAAGACCGGTGAGCAGGGTTCCCCTTGCCGGCACGCAGACCGGACAGTTTGAATAGGCGTTGCGAAAGAGCGCTCCCCCCGCCGCGAGCCGGTCAAGGTTAGGCGTTTTTGCGTTTGCGCTCCCCATAAAACCGCAATCAAATGCACGGTGCTGATCCGAAAAAATAAAAACAATATTAGGCTTCACTGATATGACCATCCTTTCAAGTATGCCGAGAATTTTTCCTCAATAAAACAGCGGCTGACCGGGAATTTGGACGACATTTATGTCAAATCACAAAATCGGCGAAAATCGGGCAGTGGTCGCTTGCGTCGAGCGCCTCCTCGTCGACGACGGTGACAAAGCTCTCGGTTACAAGATCGCCCAGCGAGAATATATGGTCGATACTTCTCGCGTGCTCGTCGGTCGGGTGCGTTCCCTCTCCGAAGCGAAGCAGTTCAAAATTAAATTTCGGATATGCGTGGTGCGAGCGCCAGGGCGAACCCTGGTGTGCGGCGTATCTGCTTTCGATAAGCCCGAATTTGCGCATTACCTCAAGCGGAACAGAGTCGGAATTGCAGTTGAAATCTCCGACGAAAAATACCGGATAGGGATACTTTTCGCGCAGCTCAACGGTGAGTGTGAGCATCTCGCCGGTATTCGACACTCTTGCGGCGCGTCCCAGTTCGTTGCCCGTCCAATAGAAATGCGTGTTCAGCATCAAAAAGCGCTTTTCACTTTCTTTTGTCTCAAAAAGCGCCCAGGTGATGGTTTTCGAGCCGCTGTCGTTGGGGCCGGCGTAATATTTCCAGCCAAAGTCAAGGAGATTAAGGGTTGCCGGCCGGTAAAAAATCGGCGTGTAGTTGTTCTTTTTCTCGTTTGTGGCGACTACCGGAACCTCGGTGTATTCTCGCTCGAGCAGGCGGCTGATATTTACCTCCTCGGCTCTCATTTTGGGCGAACACTCCTGCATACCAACGGCGTCGGGCAGGTATCTGAGTATCACCTCGGCCTCAAGGTCGTCGCGGTTTGAGATTGTGGTGCCTTTTGGGCAATTGCCCCATATGTTGAAGCTCATAAGGCGCAGGCGACAGTCTGCTTGCTTTTGGTCGTTCATCTAAAACACCCCCGTAATTTAATGTTGCCTTATTTTATCATGTCTCCCCCGCGCATTCAAGGGATAAGCGGTAAATATTTAACTTGATTTTTTATTTTTAATATGTTATCATATATGGTGTACATTTAATTCCATGTATGGCCGAAAGGAAGAAAATATAATGAGTCTTGTGGTTTCGCGTCTTTCAAAAAAATACGGCTCAAAGACAGTTGTAGACAATCTGAATTTTGAAATGAAAAAGCCGGGGGTTTACGCCCTGCTCGGAACCAACGGAGCGGGCAAAACAACGGCGCTGCGCATGATGCTCGGAATGCTCTCGCGCGACGGAGGAGAGGTTAGCTGGAACGGCGCGCCGCTCGATACCACAACGGTAAACGTCGGTTATCTTGCCGAGGAGCGCGGGCTATACCCGAAATATACCCTTCTTGACCAGCTTATCTATTTTGCTGAGCTTCGCGGGGTTGACCGAGCCGAGGCCAAAAGGCGTATCCGCCACTGGTCAGGGCGTCTTGAGGTCGACGAATACCTTTATCCGACAAGGCCCGCGCGCCGCTCGCTTTTTTCGGGGATGTCGGGGGGCGGGCAACCGTCGATGATTTCTCTACCCTCAAAGAAACCCGACCAGCTCTCAAAGGGAAACCAACAGAAAATTCAGCTTATGACGGCGCTCTTGCCCGACCCCGAGCTGATAATACTTGACGAACCTCTCTCGGGGCTTGACCCGGTAAACACCGACCTTTTCAAAAAAATCATCCGCAGCGAGATCGCAAAGGGCAAATACCTAATTATGTCGAGCCATCAGATGCACACCGTTGAGGAATTCTGCACCGACATAACTATACTTGACCGCGCAAAAACAGTCCTTCAGGGAAATCTGAATGATATCAAGCGGAGCTATGGCCGCGTTAATCTCCTGCTCAAAACCGAGCGCGACATAAAGCCCTTTATCGACGCCTCGGGCGCGCTGCTTGTCGGAGAGAAGGAATTTGAATATAATATTAAGGTGAGCGGCGAGGAGCAGGCAAACAAGCTGCTCGGCGAGCTGATTTCGAACGGGATAAGCGTTATTCGGTTTGACCTGCGCGAGCCGTCGCTGCACGAAATCTTCGTCGAGAAGGTGGGGCAGACACATGAGAAAGAGTGATTTCATCGGAACCGGCAAGGTCTTTTCTTTCACTCTTGCCCAGTATCTCAAGAGCAAATCGACAATATCAATGCTCGTGACAATGCTCGTCCTCTCGGTGGCTTCCACTCTGATAATGGCAAGCTCAATGGGAGGGGTGAACTCGACCGGTTTTAATGCCGGAGAGTTGCGAGTGATGAACCGGAGCGGCTTTGTGCTTGACGAAAATGACATCGCAGGCTTTTCAGACGAGCTCTCAGACATAGATATAACTATAACCGAGAGCGAATTTGAGGGAGTTTTCGCGTGGCTTGAGGGAGATCCATACCGGGCGGCGCTCCTTGTCGAACCCGATGATTACGGCTCATACTCGATTACAACCTACACGGGCGAGGAGTCGGGCGTCAATCACTACTCAACCTTTCTGCTTGGGAACGCTCTCTCGTCGGCACTTACCGCCGCGCGCTGCCGCGCGCTTGGGGTGAGCGAGGAACAGCTGGGAACGGCGCTCGCGCCCTTCACAGTGGGCACTGTCGACGCCAATGAATTTCTCGGCAGCGTCACCCTACCCGGCAACGGATCCTATCTAATGATTTCATATGCATATTCGCTGATAGTGATGGTGCTTGTCATGTTTTCAACGACCTATATTGTGCGCTCGATAGCCGAGGAGAAGGCCTCAAAGCTTGTTGAGCTGCTCATGGTCAGCGTGCGGCCGCTGGCGCTGATAC
Source organism: Eubacteriales bacterium (assembly GCA_050309735.1). Classification (GTDB taxonomy): domain Bacteria; phylum Bacillota; class Clostridia; order Oscillospirales; family CAG-272; genus UMGS1002. The sequence continues at coordinate 18,715 of JBNRMS010000030.1, read as the reverse complement.
TCGGCAAGATACTCGCCACTATGTGCTTTATGATAGTTTCGATGCTTGTGCTTTTCACGGGGGCGGGGCTGTCCTCAGTCATTGCAAACCGCTTTATGGGGATGTCGCTCTCGACCGAAATGCTCGCCGCGGCCGGAATAAATATTTCCTTTGCGGGAGCGGGAGTTCTCCTTGTTATTGTATTTGTTTTTTCAATACTTCTCGGATATCTCGCCTTCTCAATCCTTGGCGGGATTGCGGGGGCAACCTGCTCGTCGATGGAGGATATGGGCCCGGCAAATACTATTGTGACTCTTTTGGCGCTCGGCGGATATATGTCTGCGATTTTCACAGCCATTATCGGCAGCCGCACCCTCCTTATTGTCTGCTCGCTTCTCCCCTTTATTTCGATATTCACGGCTCCTATCAGTTTTGCATCGGGCGTGATCGGTTTCCCGCTGCTCTGTCTGTCCTGGGCGCTTCAAATTGTTGTGATAATCGCCACCTCGGCCTTTGGCGCTCGGGTGTACGGCGCTCTTATAATCTATCGCGGAAACCGGATAAAGCTCAGGCAACTCTTCCGGATTGCACGTGAGTCGAGAAAGGGGGCGGGAGCATGAAAAAAAGAAGATATTTCACCGGCTGGCGAACGGTTTTCTCCTTTTCGCTCGGCCGCCAATTAAGATCAAAAGCCTATCTTGCGCTGACGGTTACTGTGGCACTTCTTCTTTTCGTCGGAACAATCGCACTGCTCTTTGCGGTGAATTCAGACTACGACACAGACGCTCCGCTTACCGAATCTTTGGTCAGGCGGGTAACACTCAGTGATGAAACCGGTGAATTTGGCGACACAAGCTGGCTTTCTGGCGGCTCGGAGCTTTTCTCGGGCATTGAATACCTGCCTGCGGAGGGCTCGGCTGCAGACGCGCTGGGCGAGCTTGGCGAATACGACCTTTTACTGGTTATAACCGACGCCGACGGGCAGTATCGCATTGAGATTGTCACGCCTGAGCACTCGGAGATATCGGGCGCCGAGCTATCAGAGTTCAGCGGCCATATCTTTATTGCTTTTCGCGCCGAGCTGATAAGGCGCTCGGGAATAGATCCCGAGTCGCTCTCCTGGCTCGCCGCTCCGGTGACTACAAATGTCGCCAAGCCCTCGGACATCGGTACCGACAACGACGACGCGCTGCGGCGAAACATGAGCATGGCCGTGTCGTATGTCATGATTTTGATTATGTATATGCTTATCATGTTTTACGGTCAGTCGGCGGCGTCTTCGGTGATACTTGAGAAAACCTCGCGGCTGATGGACTTTTTCCTTGTGTCTGTTAAACCCGCCGCTATGATACTCGGCAAGGTGCTTGCTGCGGCGGCAGCACCTCTCTTGCAGATTACTGTTTGGATTGCGGCTCTTGTCGGCGGCATCAGGCTTGGCATCGCGGCTCTTCCGCACTTCTTTGGCTCGGTCAGCCCCGAGATTGAAGGCGTTCTTGGCCTTATCAGCGGCATCGGTGCGATGTTCAGCCCGGGCGGGATTGCCATTGCGCTCCTTATGATTGCGGTCGGCTTCCTGCTTTACTGCTCGCTTGCAGCCCTTGGTGGGTCTATGGCGTCAAAGCCCGAGGACCTCTCCTCGACAAACACGATTTTCGCGCTGACAGTTGTCGCGTCTTTCCTGCTTTCTATTATGGCGGGTTCGTCCGGGAGCATGGTGTCGAGCGAAAAATGGCTGATATATTTCCCGTTTACAGCAATAATGGTGACGCCCGGACGCGCGATGACCGGTGAGATATCGTACCTTGAGGGGGCTGTCTCTGTAATTCTTGTCGCCGCCCTTGCCTTTTTAGGCGTAATTGTTGCGGGCAGGATTTATGAGATGATGTCCTTTTACCGGGGGAATCCGCCCACGCCGCTTAAAGTTTTCAAAATGCTGCGCGATGGCATGAGCCGAAAAGGAGCGCAGAACCGATAAAAGTTGATTTGTTACCCAAGGGAGGTCAGTATTTATGATTATATTCAAAAGAAAAAAACCAAAAAGAGTCGCTAATTTCCGCGAACTCGGGGGGATACCGACGGCTGACGGTTTGTCGGTTCGCCACGGCCTGCTCTATCGCAGCGGGCATATATCAAAACTTAAGACAAAAGACGCGGCAAAGCTGAAAAACCGTTATGGAATTCGTGCTGTTGCCGATCTTCGCAGCGATTCCGAGCAGACCGAAAATCCCGACATCCTTGTCAAAGGCATTGAATACCACGACCTCTCGGCGCTTTCCGACCGCGAAAACCCCGCGGTAACCAGAAGCAACCGTCGGATACTGCTCAATCAGATAATGAACACCGAGGGCGGAGCAAGAAGCTATCTCAAGGAATCCTATCGCAAGATGGTCACCACTCCGCGCGCGCTTGAGGCATATAGCAAATTGCTCAAGCTCCTTATTGATGATAAGGTTGACGGTGCTATTCTGTGGCACTGCACACAGGGCAAGGATAGAGCAGGCTTCGGCGCAGCGGCGATACTTATGGCGCTCGGGGTCAGCCGGGAGGACATAATGAAGGATTACCTTCGCTCAAATAAGTATTTCCGTATTAAAAATAAGTTTATTTTCGCGATTGTCTGCATTCTTGCGCGGAGCGTTCACGCCGCAAGAACTTTGAATAACCTTCTCACCGCCAGAGCAGAATATCTTCAGACCGCTTTCGACACCCTTGACGACACATACGGCGGCACAGAGGGATTTTTGCGCGACGGTCTTCGTCTCTCGGATTATGAGCTTTTGCGGCTCCGCGAGAAATATTTAGCATAAGGTTAGAGTGGGAAGACCGGGGGAACTTCTCTTGTGAAGTTCCCTCTGCCTAACCCCGGCACAATTCTCGCACCCCCGCAGAAAGGAGTGAACCCCCGATATGAAGCTTACAACAAAAATTCTCCGCGCGCAGCTTGAGCTTATGCGCCCTTTTGTGCAGAACAGCCCTCTTGAGTTTGCGCGTAGCGGGCAGGACAGGCTCGGGAAGCTGATGTTTAATGTCAAGCGCCGCAGCGTTGTCGCGCAGGACAGGCCCTTTGAGAAATTTGAAGCGGCTTGGATTCTTCCTCGCGATGAGGTTCGCACGGGTGTGATACTTTATTTGCACGGCGGCGGCTACACCTGCGGGACGCTTGACTACGCTAAGGGATTTGCGTCTGTCTTGTCCTCGTCCTCAGGGATGCGGGTTTTATGCGCGGCGTATCGCCTGGCTCCCGAGAATCCCTATCCGGCGGCGCTTGAGGACGCGCTTGAGTCCTATCGCTTTTTGCTTGAGTCGGGTTACAGCTCAAAACAAATTATACTCGCCGGCGAGAGCGCAGGAGGCGGGCTTGTTTTTTCGCTCTGCCTGAAATTAAAAGAACTGAAACTTCCGCTCCCGGCAGGGCTTATTCCCATCTCTCCGTGGACAGACCTCACTCTATCGGGCGCCTCATATAAAGCTAACCTTAAGGCCGACCCATCAATGCTTGCCGAGCGCCTGCGCTTCTTTGCCGACTGCTACACCGGCCGGCGGCCCGACCTTGTGAGGACGGGCGGCAAAAAGAAGCAGGAGCTGCCCAAGGGCGCCCCCACCGAGAAAGACAATCCCTATGTTTCGCCTCTGTTCGGCGATCTTTCGGGGATGCCGCCCTCCTTGATATTTGTCGGCGGCGATGAGATAATGCTTGATGACGCTGCCGAAATGCACAAGCGCCTTCTTGAGAGCGGGGCGGAGAGCCGCCTCTATGTCAGACCGGGAATGTGGCACTCGTATCTGCTTTACGGGCTTGAGCAAAATACGCCCGATTTTGATATAATAAACGAATTTATCGGCTCGGTGCTGCCGGCCGATTCGGAGCGCAAACTCAGGTGGATGAAGCTTGACAATGCGGCGAAAATCTACCCCGCCTCGGCTACACGGCGCTGGAGCAATGTTTTTCGTCTCTCGGCAACCCTGCGCGAGGAGATTGACCGTGAAATCCTTCAGGCGGCACTCGATGTGACGGTTCGGCGCTTTCCCTCGATTGCAGTAAGGCTGCGTCGTGGACTTTTTTGGTATTATCTTGAGGAAATTCCGCACGCGCCAAAAATACTTGATGAGAAAAGCTACCCCTTGTCGCGTATGCCCTTTGATGATATACGCAAATGCGCCTTCCGGGTGCTGGTTTATAAGAAGCGGGTGGCGGCTGAATTCTTCCACGCGGTGACCGATGGAAACGGCGGGCTTGTCTTTCTCAAAACCCTTATTGCCGAATATCTCACTCAAAAGTATAATCTTCGTATACCAAACACGCATGGCATTCTCGACAGGCTTGAGCCGCCCTCAGATGAGGAGCTTGAGGACTGCTTCCCCAAAAACATCAGCCCGGTGAGAATGAGCAGGCGCGAGAAAAGCTCTTTCCGGCCGGTCGGCACTCCCGAGACAGACGGGTTTCAGCACGCCACCACCTTTATGCTTGATGTCTCCGAGGTTATGGCGGCGGCAAGATCCTGCAAGGTGACAATTACGGCCTATCTCGCCGCAGCGATAATCAAGGCGGGAATCGCCCTGCAGGACGAGAAATCAATCAGCCGGCGCCGCCAAAAATTTGTAAAGGTTCTCATACCTGTTAATCTGCGCAAGATGTTCCCGAGCCAAACCCTGCGGAATTTCGTGTTTTATGCGACCTGCGGCGTTGACCCGCGCCACGGCGAATACACATTTGAGGAAATATGCAAGATAGTTCACCATCAAATGGGGCTTGATATCACGCCAAAAAGCATGGCGAGCCGAATCTCTGCCAATGTGCGCGACGAGCAGTCGCCCTTTCTCAAAATCATGCCGCTTTTTGTTAAAAACCTTGTGATGAAAGCCGTTTTCGCCCTTATCGGCGAGCGCAAATCAATGCTATCGCTCTCAAATCTCGGCCCGATAAGTCTTCCCGAGGAGATGAAGGATCAAGTCGAGCGGCTTGACTTTGTGCTTGCGGTTCAATCGACCGCTCCCTACAACTGCGGAGTCCTCTCATACGGCGATACCCTCTATGTAAACTTCATTCGTGACACAAAAGAACCCCAGCTTGAATCTCGCTTTTATGAGGTTCTGCGAGAGCGCAATATTGCGGTGAAGGTTGAGAGCAATCAGAGGTAGGGTCGTTTTTTGCGAGTGCGTGGCAAGCGCGTTTCTTTAGATGTGATTTTTTATGCGAACGAAGGAAAGAATGCCGCGTTCTATTAAAAAAAGACTAAAGATAATATTGTAACAAGAAAATCTCCCCCAGCGAAAACCACAAGAAAGGATAAAAGCAAATGTACTGTGCAAAATGCGGAGTGAAGCTGTCTGACAGCGAGGTGAAATGCCCTCTGTGCGGCACCAAAGCATACCACCCCGACATCGACCGCCCGGCTGCAGATCGACCATATCCTCCTTTTGAAAAGCCCACAGAGGCGATGAGCCCTCGGGGGGTGCTTTTCATAATCTCGGTTCTCCTTATGACCGTTGCTGCAATCTGCCTTATCTGCGAATGGAATCTTGACGGGCAAATCTTCTGGTCGGGTCTTGTGACCGGGGCGCTGATTCTTCTTTATGTAATAATGGTTTTGCCGAGCTGGTTTCGGCGTCCGACACCCGCCGTCTTTGTTCCCTCGGCCTTCGCCGCGGTGGCGGTTTATCTGTTTTATATAAATTTAAGTCTGGGCGGAAGCTGGTTTCTCCCTTTTGCCCTGCCCATCACCGCCGGCGCCGCCTTTATCACCTCAATGGTCGTGGTGCTCTCTTATTATCTGCGCCGCGGATATCTCTATATTTGGAGCGGCGCTTCGATACTCACAGGCGCATACACAGTCGGAATCGAGATATTAATAAACACCACATTCGGCGTGCGTGACAGTCTGATCTGGTCGCCCTATCCCTTTATCGCGCTGTTTATGATTGGGGTGATGCTGATTGTAATCGCGCTTGTCAAGCCGCTGCGCGAGTCGCTGCACAAAAAGTTTTTTGTGTAAAATAAAATCGCGCTCTTGCCTTGTGGGTAAGAGCGCGATTTAGTTGTGGGTCTGATTTAAGAATTAACACACGGCTAAAATGATTTGAATGTCCGTGCCCGGTATATAAGAGCATAACCCTCGGGGACTCCCCCCCGAGGGTTATGCTTTGGCCTGCCCGACAGGATTCGAACCTGTGGCCTCAAGAGTCGGAGTCTTGCACGCTATCCAGCTGCGCCACGGGCAGATATTGACCGGTTCTACAATTCTACCACAAACACACACGATTATCAAGGGGAAAATCCGAAATATTTTATTTTTTTGCTTGAATCGGGTTGAAGTTTCCATAAAACATCCGATAAAGACCGGCATATTATTTAATTATCACATACGGATTGGCCATAAATAATACACTTTTAATAAAACTGCTGAATTTGCATGAAATCATGATTTTACTGTTGACAATCAAAAGGAAAAGTGGTAATATTACATAGGTTAGCTGAGGCTAACCTGTATCAAACCACGCGGGCTTATTAATGTGCAGCTTGCGATGCTTGATTAACTAAGGATGTAAAATAAAAAGAAGGGATTATTATGATGCCGTTGACCTTTGCGAATATCGGCGAGGAAAATGTAATAAAGCGGGTGACCGGAGGACACGGGATAAAACGGCACCTTGAGAGCCTTGGGTTTGTTCCCGGGGGGCGGGTTAAGATTATTTCGTCGATGGGCGGGAATCTGATTGTCAGCATAAAGGATTCGCGCGTGGCCATCAGTCGGGGAATGGCCGGAAAAATAATGATCTGAATATATTATTACGAGGGAGAGAAATAGATAATGAACACGCTAAGGGATGCGAAGGTAGGCCAGACTGTGAAGGTTGTTAAACTGCACGGCGAGGGCGCGACAAGGCGCAGGATTATGGATATGGGCATTACAAGGGGCGCCGAAGTGTATATTCGCAAGCTGGCTCCGCTGGGCGATCCTGTCGAGGTGACAGTGCGCGGGTATGAACTCTCAATCCGCAAGGCTGATGCCGAGATGATAGAGGTCGAATAATTCGGCCTTCTCGGGCAAACAGATGCGAGCTGCAAATAGATTTTTATTATCTGAAAGGGGATAGCCCTGTTTTTTAGGGTCAGGGGTTAGCCAAGACTAACCCAGTAGGAGATTGTTTTATGAGTAAAGAAATCAGAATAGCGTTAGCCGGCAACCCGAACAGCGGAAAGACGACACTCTTTAACGCGCTGACGGGCGCAAATCAGTTCGTCGGGAACTGGCCGGGAGTCACAGTTGAGAAGAAAGAGGGCAGACTAAAAAAGCATACAGACGTGATTATCACCGATCTGCCGGGGATTTACTCGCTCTCACCCTACACACTTGAGGAGGTTGTGGCGAGAAACTATTTGGTTGGCGAGCGGCCTGACGCGATACTCAATATCGTCGACGGCACAAACCTTGAGCGCAACCTATATCTGACCACGCAATTGACCGAGCTTGGAATTCCGCTCGTCGTAGCCGTCAACATGATGGACGTGGTGTTAAAACGGGGCGACAAGATAAATATCGGAGAGCTCTCGCGCCAACTCGGCTGCCGGGTCGTCGAAATCTCTGCCCTCCGCGGAACCGGAGTTTTTGAGGCGGCAGAAGCGGCGCTCGAGGCGGCAAGGGCTGCGAAAACAATTCCCATGCACAAGTTTTCGGGTGTGGTTGAGCACGCGCTGGCTCATATTGAGGAGGCCGCGGTTCACAGTATGCCGGTCGAGCGGCAGAGGTGGTATGCCATCAAAATATTCGAGCGAGACGAGCAGGTGCTCGCAGGACTTAAACTCAGCGATGAAGTTCTTGGGCATATCGAGAGCGATATCGGGGCTGTTGAGGCCGAATTTGACGATGACGCCGAGAGCATTATAACAAACGAAAGATACATATATATCTCGTCTATAATAAAGGGCTGCTATAAGAAAAAACATACCGGGAAAATGTCGGCCTCCGACAGGATTGACCGAGTGGTTACAAACCGCTGGGCGGCGCTGCCGGTTTTCGCGGCGGTGATGTTTATTGTGTACTTTATATCGGTTACGACTGTCGGCACATGGGCTACCGACTGGGCAAACGACGGCCTGTTTGGCGATGGCTGGCACTTATTCGGTATAGGCCGAGCTGCATACGAGCAAGCCGCCGAGGAATATGCTAATCCGGGCGCCATCAAGAAAGCATTTGAGGTGGCGGCCGGGGACGCAGGGCTTGAGCCGACCGAGGCAACCGACCTTAAGACTGTTGCTGTTTTATACGACGACGAGGGTAACCCTGAAGGGCAGATAGATGTCGACTATACCTCCTATATGAAGGTTGTCGATATAGAAGAGCCCGACCCGGCTGAGTTTGGTGTTTGGGTTGCGGGGATTCCGGCGCTTGTCGGGGGAGGGCTTGAATCGGCAGGCACAGCCGACTGGCTCAACAGCCTGATTCTTGAAGCGATTATCGGGGGTGTTGGCTCGGTTCTCGGATTTGTGCCTCAGATGCTGGTGCTCTTCCTCCTGCTTGCCTTCCTTGAGGCCTGCGGATATATGGCAAGAATTGCTTTTGTGATGGACAGAATCTTCCGCAAGCTCGGGCTATCGGGCAAGTCCTTTATTCCGATGCTTATCGGAACCGGATGCAGCGTTCCCGGAATTATGGCCTCGCGCACAATTGAGAGCGAGCGCGACAGAAGAATGACGATTATGACCACATCCTTTATGCCCTGCGGCGCCAAGCTGCCGATTATCGGTCTTATCGCCGGCGCACTGTTCGGCGGCGCATGGTGGGTGGCTCCAAGCGCTTATTTCATAGGAATCGCGGCGATTATCGTATCGGGCATTATGCTAAAGAAAACAAAACCCTTTGCCGGCGAGCCGGCTCCCTTCGTAATGGAGCTTCCGCCCTATCACTGGCCGACTGTGAGCAATCTTTTCCGCTCAATGTGGGAGCGGGGGTGGTCATTTATCAAGAAGGCGGGAACAATAATCCTGCTCTCGGCTATAATTCTTTGGTTCCTTCAGGGATTCGGAGTTGAAAATGGCAGCTTCGGCATGGTTGAAAACCTTAACAATTCGATACTCGCAACAATCGGCGGAGCAATAGGCTGGATTTTCGCACCTCTTGGCTGGGGAACCTGGCAGGGAGCGGTGGCAACCTTTACCGGCCTTATTGCAAAGGAAAATGTCGTCAGCACATTCGGAGTTCTCTTCGGCGGCCTCGATGAGGTTGCCGAAAACGGCTGGCAAATCTGGGCAAGGATGCGCGAGGTATTCACTCCGCTCTCGGCTTACTCCTTCCTCCTGTTCAACCTGCTATGCGCCCCCTGCTTTGCGGCAATCGGCGCTATCAGGCGCGAGATGAACAGTGCAAAGTGGACGTGGTTTGCGATAGGTTATCAGACGGTGTTTGCCTATGCCGTGTCGATGGCTGTCTATCAGATAGGACTTATCTTCATCGGCGGGGCAAGCATACCGGGCGTTATAGCGGCACTTGTGGTTGTGGCAGCTATTGTTTATATGCTGTTCAGACCCTATAAAGAAATGAAAATTACTGACACGAAAAGCAAAACAAAAACACAATTAAAGGTTTAAACATATATAAACCAATATAAACCAAGCAATAAGGAGGTACTTATTATGCTTGCATGGCTGGTTGCCAATCTGGCTACGCTTATTATAAGCGCTCTTTTAGTTGCCATAGTGGCGCTTGTTGTGGTTTCTATGATTAAGAAAAAGAAAAAAGGCAACACTTCCTGTAGCTCGGGGTGCGGCAGTTGCCCGATGTCGGGGAGTTGCCATGAGAATAACCAATAAAAAAGCCGGGGCGCGCAATATTGCGCGCCCCTCTTCTGCACCTTAAAAGGGAGCGCCGAAAAATCTCGCACAACCCTTGTATTGACAAATGATATATATGGGATTATAATATTATCAATATTATAACAGATAAAGCCAAGAGCCCGAATCATGCGCGAGAAAGGAATGCCGACAAAATGAACCATGTTGAAAAGGATTATCGCAACACCATGCTGCGCGTCGGCGCCGTAATGCTGCTTTTTGTATCGCTTTTTTATACACTTAGCTCGGCAACATTTGTTGTGGGAATGATCACCTCTCGCCTGATGGATGAGAAAAGCGCTGAAATAGTTAACCAGATTTTTAATGAGGGCATATATCTTTTCTCCTTCCTCTTTCCCGCCGGTTTTTTCTATATGATAAGCAATAAAAACCGCACCGAGAGGGTTATGACCGAGATAAGACTCGGCGCTTCCTTACCGCTTATGCTTCTCGCGGGTCTTGCTGTTGTGCTCGCGGCGGCATATGTTAACAGCTATTTAATGGAGTTTTTCAATTATTCAAAATATACCGAGGAGATTATGACCATAGACCTCAGCGAAAACTATCTCCTCATTCTTGCCTTTATCGGAACGGCGATAGTTCCGGCCTTCGCCGAGGAATTTCTCTTCCGCGGCGTTATACTGACAAATCTGCTCCCCTACGGTAAGACCACCGCGATAGTGGCAAGTGCCGCGCTTTTCGCTTTAATGCACCAAAATGCCGGACAGCTTCTCTACACGTTTGTAGCCGGGATTGTACTCGGATTTATTTATGTCCGCACGCGCTCGATATGGGGATGTGTTCTTCTTCATTTTACCAATAATCTTATGTCTGTCATAGAGCTGCTGCTGTATGACCGGCTTGCCGGAAGAGCGGCGGCTCTGGCGGTAACATATATTGAGGCCGCTGTGTTCGCGCTTGGAATAATCAGCGCGATAATTCTGCTTGTTCTTGACAGGAAGAAAAAGAAGAGAGATTTCTCGGAGAGCGGCTTTGGCGTCATCTTTGAGGCCGATGAGGACTATATCGAAAAACCTCTCGAAGAGGGAAGGGCAGCAAGGCTCTTTTTCTCGCCGACTATAATAGTTTTCACCTGCATATCGGGCGGCTTAATGCTGCTTATGATACTGTTTGCCTCATTGCTATGATAAAAGACGAAAAATTCATGGCAGCAGCGCTTAAATTGGCGCGGCGAGCCGCCGAGGTTGGCGAGGTTCCGGTAGGCGCAGTGGTGGTTTACGACGGCAGAATAATCGCCGCGGCTCATAATCGGCGCGAGAGCGACAGATGTGCGACCGCTCATGCCGAGCTGCTTGCGATAAGCGAGGCCTGCCGGGCGCGAGGTGGCTGGCGGCTATTTGGCTGCGAGCTTTATGTCACGCTTGAGCCCTGCGTTATGTGTGCCGGCGCCGCTGTGAACGCGCGGCTTGACAGAGTTGTGTACGGAGCGAGCGATATTCGCTTTGGCGCACTTGGGAGTGCCGTCGATGTCAATTCGATAGGGCTCAACCATAAATACGAGGTTTGCGGTGGTGTGCTCGGCAGCGAGTGCCGCGAGCTTTTACAGGAGTTTTTTCGCCGCAAGCGCGGCCGGGCGGGAGCGCCTTTAAATGAGAATAATCAGATTGGGGAAAACAATGGAGCCTCTGAAGATAGAAATATCAAACTCGGCAACGCTATGGGCGATAAAGACCGATAAATTCAAGAAAAATCTTTTGTCGATGTCGCTTGTCTTGCCAATTAATCATGAATGCACACCGCTCGACCTGCTTTTTCCGGGTGTTCTTCTGCGCGGGGTGGAGCGCTATCCGACAAATGCCCGAGTGAAAAGAAGACTTGAGGAGCTTTACGCCGCGAGAATCGGCATGAGCGGGGGGTATTACGGCGACAGCCTTGTTGTGGGATATCTTGCCGACTTCCTTGACGAGGGGGCGGTGAGCTGTGATTTTTCAATTTTTCGCGGGGTTGTCGAGCTGCTCTCAGACATCTGGCACCGCCCGGCAACCGACCCCGGAGGGCTTTTGCGTGAGAGTGAGGTGAGGCTTGCCAAAAACTCGCAGATAGATAAAATAAAATCAGAGATAAACAACACCTCGCTCTACGCGATAAACCGAGCGCGCGAGCTTGTTTGTAGCGGCGAGCCATACGGCTTCAGCGTTACCGAGGAGCATATAGCCGAGGTGACGGCAGGGAGACTTACCGAGCGCTGGCATAAGGTGAGAGAGAGCTCGCATATTAATTTTTTCTATGTCGGCGCAAAAGACGGAGCCGAGGTGGCGGAAGTGCTCGCCGATGCCTTCCCGCCCACAGAAGCCTGCCGCTCCTCAAGACCCGCGCCTGACATAAGAGCTACTCAACCGGGGCCGATTGTAGAGAAAGAATTAAGGATGCCGGTGACGCAGGGAAAGCTTGTGATGGGCTTTACCGCCGGCCAAGTGGTTATGTCCGACACTCCCGAATACTACGCTATGTGTCTTTTTTCCGAGATTTTCGGGGGTTCGCCCTCCTCAAAACTCTTTGTGAATCTGCGCGAGCGCCTATCGCTATGCTATTATTGCGGCTCTTATTATGAGAATTACAAGGGGATAATATATGTATCAAGCGGGATAGACGGCTCTGCCAAAGAGGCTGCCCGAGCCGAAATTCTCTCGCAGCTCGATGATATGCAAAAGGGCAGAATAACGCAAACCGAGCTTGACTCGGCGCTCCTCTCAATGAAAAACAGCTACCGGCAGATTGAAGACAGCCCCTATTCTATTCTCTCCTTCTGCTTCGGGCGCGCCTCGCTCGGGCTCGATTGCTCGGCCGAGCGCTTTGTTAAAAGAGTAGGCGAGGTTAGCATAGCCGATGTTGCGAGGGCGGCTCAATTGGTTGAGCCGAGGGCGCTTTATTTTCTTGCCGGAGAGGGTGGGGAGGAGGCTTGATTTATGAACTATGATATTGAATGGTTTGAGTCTTTTGAGCTTGGCGAGAGATATTGCCGGATAAAAATTGCCGGCCGCCCCGTGACTTATGTTTTCCCGAAGGATATGACAAACACATATGCGCTTGTGGCACTGAAATACGGCTCGTGTGATACCGTTATTCGTCTTGGCGAAGAGGATTCTCTCACAATTCCCGACGGAACGGCCCATTTTCTCGAGCATAAAATGTTCACAAATGAGGACGGGAGCGATTCTTTCGAGCGCTTTGCTGCGCTGGGCGCCGAGGCAAATGCCTACACCTCGCATGACAGAACGGTATATCTTTTCAACTGCACCGATAATTTCAGGGATGCATATCGCGAGCTGCTTCACATGGTCACCCACCCGTATTTTACCGACCAAACTGTGAAAAAGGAGCAGGGAATAATCTCTCAGGAGATAGCGATGTATGACGATGATCCCGACGACGTTTGCTACCTTAATTTGCTCGAAGTGATGTACAGCACTCACCCGGTGAAAAACAAGGTTTGCGGCAGCGTCGAGTCCATCCTCAGCATAACGCCCGAGCTGCTCTATTCCTGCCATCGCGCTTTTTACGGGGCGGCGAACATGGTGAGCATTGTCTGCGGGCGGGTTGACCCGGCAGAGGTTGCCGGGATTGTTGCCCGCGAGATTGCCGCGCAAGAGCCTATGGCTCGGCCGGCGGTATATACACCCTCCGAGCCGAAGGGTGTCCACCGCGAGTTGAGCTATGCTGAGCGGCAGGTTTCAAAGCCGATTTTTTGCATTGGAATAAAGGGGGCCGATATCTCGCCCCAACCTGCCGGGCGGCGCGCTCTGCATTTAACGCTGAGGATTCTTTGCCGGATGATTTTTGCTTCGTCTGGCGACCTATATAATGCTATTTATGACGACGGGCTTATGCCCTCACCCTTTTTATACAACCATGATTATTCTGAAAATTATTCTCATGTGATAGTTTCGGGTTCGTCCGAGCGGCCCGAAGAGGTTTACTCAAGAGTGAGGGAATATATAGAGAAGCTCTGCAAGGAGGGAATCGACCCGGCAGATTTTGAGAGGTGCCGGCGGGTTCTGCTCGCAGACATAATCGCGCGCTACGATTCGACAGAAGATATCGCCAATTCGCTTATCGGCTGCGCTTTTTGGGATCTTGATATTTTTGAGGACGGGCGTGTTGTCTCGCATCTTACTGTGACCGAGGCCGAGAGGCTTTTGAGGAAATATTTTGTTGGAGAGGCCTTTGCGCTGTCTGTCGTTTCTCCGATTTCCTCGGATAAAAACACCGAAATGAAAGGAAAAGAATGATATGACGACTGTATCCTTCCCGGGAATCGGGATAGATGAGTTTACCATGAATGAGGTGGCGCTTGCCTTCAGGCTGTTCGGTAAACAGATAGAGGTGCGCTGGTACGGCATTCTCATCACTGTAGGTATAATGCTTGCCATTATCTACGCGGCGCGCCGCGCGCGCGACGAGGGGATAATCCTTGACGACCTTCTTGACATGGGGATTTTTGCAATTATCGCGGGCGTTGTAGGCGCGCGGATTTACTATGTTTTGACATACGGAATCTCGAATTTTGTTGTAAAAGAAGGGGTTGGCGAGGCGGCAGTGGTTAATGTATGGAAGACCTTTGTTAGCCTTATCGGGATTTGGAATGGTGGAATTGCTATTTACGGTGCGATAATCGGCGGCGCGCTTGCCGTCTGGCTTGTCTGCCGCAAGAAGAAGATAAAGCCACAGAAGGCGCTCGACGCCATCGGTCCCGGAGTTATGATAGGTCAGATACTCGGGCGCTGGGGAAATTTTGTTAACGGCGAGGCTTATGGATACGAGGTTACCGAGGGAAGCCTGCTTTATACCCTGCGTATGGGTGTGCTTCCCAATATCGAGAGTTCGTCGGTGATGCATTATTTTCATCCTACCTTTCTTTATGAATCGCTCTGGAATCTTATTGGCTTCATAATTATAAACCTTTTATATAAAAAGAAGAAATTCGACGGTCAGGTCTTTCTTATGTATATCACCTGGTATGGATTTGGGCGGATGTTCATTGAAGGGCTGCGAACCGATAGCCTGTATGTCGGCGTTTTCCGGGTGTCTCAGGTTGTGGGCTTCTGCTGCTTCCTTATCGGAGGGGGGCTGCTCTTGCGCGGGTTTATTCTGGCAAAGAAGGCCGCATATGAGCGAATGGACTATGAGCCGGTCTATCCCGGTTTTAAAAAGAGGGTAACTGAGAACAAGAACGACGCTGTGGGCGGCGTGAAGGCTTCTGGCAATCTGGGTGAGAGCGCGAATGAAGACCAACAAAATCTAACCGAAGAAATCGACAAAACGGAGGACAAGTCGAGTGGCGATGATAATTGACGGCAGAGAGATATCGGGCGAGATGCGAAAAAAAATAGCCGCCGAGGCGGCCGAGTTTTCGGAGCGGTGCGGCGTTGTGCCGGGGCTGGCGGTTATTATTGTGGGCGACGACCCCGCCTCGCGGGTTTATGTAAGAAATAAAAAACGAGCCTCTCTTGAGGCGGGGTTTTATTCGGAGGTGATAGAGCTGCCCGGAGGGATTGAGCGGGAGGCGCTGCTCTCAACTATTGCACTGCTGAACAATAACCCGCGGATTCACGGAATTCTCGTTCAGTTTCCGCTTCCCGACCACCTTGACCCAAAAGAGGTGATACTCGCCATCGACCCCAAAAAAGACGTTGATGCCTTCAATCCCTATAACACCGGGCTTATAATGTCGGGTGAGTACAGGTTTTTGCCCTGCACGCCGGCCGGCGTTATGGCGATGCTTGATTATAGCGCGATTTCGGTGGAGGGCAAGGAGTGTGTTGTGGTCGGGCGGTCAAATATAGTCGGCAAGCCGATGGCGATGCTCCTTCTTGAGGCTAACGGAACTGTGACAATCTGTCACAGCAGAACAAAAAACCTAGGAGAGGTCTGCCGCCGCGCAGATATACTGGTTGCCGCCGTCGGCCTTCCCGGGATTATTCGCGCAGACATGGTAAAGCCGGGCGCCGTTGTTATTGATGTTGGCATTAACCGACTTCCCGATGGCAAGCTTGCCGGAGACGTTGATTTTGAAGGTGTTAAAAATGTCGCTTCCTATATATCTCCCGTTCCCGGCGGCGTCGGCCCGATGACTATTACAATGCTGCTAAAAAACACGCTCGCCGCGGCAAAGCTCAGCCTCAGAACGGATGACTGATCGAAAATCACATAAAAAACCGGGGCAAATTCACCCCGGTTAACTATTATCCTCGGCTTTTTCGGCAGTTTTCTTTGCCTTGCCGCACTCTGCGACGTGCTTTTTTATCATTTCAAATGATTTGCTGCTCAAATCATGCTCGATTCGGCAGGCGTCTTCTTTGGCTGTTTCCTCGTCAACCCCAAGGCTCATCAGCACATTGGTAAGCAGTGTGTGGCGCTCGTAAATCTGTGAGGCAATCTCAAGCCCGGTGTCGGTGAGCGTGATTTTCCCGCCGCGCGCCATCTCGATATAGCCGTTTTCCTTGAGCTGTTTCATCGCCACGCTGACGCTGGGCTTCGAGAACCCAAGCTGACGGGCGACATCAATCGAGCGGACTTCTCCGCGTTTTTGCAGAACCAGTATCGCTTCAAGATAATTTTCGGCCGACGCGTAAATCTTCATTTAGAGCACCCCCTTGCTTATATTTATGTTAGTCGAATTTTCCATACGCTGTTTTATTTTTGCGACATCGCAGCTTTTTGCAAAAGCTGCCAGTGCATATATTATACCATAGTCGCAAGTGAATATCTCCCGGGCGCTACCTCGCCGTTGCGACATCGCAGGTTTCTTCGAAACCTGCTAATGTGTATATTATACCATAGAAATAAAAAATTTTCAATATTTATAAAAAAGAAGGGAAAAGAGAGATGGTTTTTGAAGAGTCTAACTGGATTTGGCGCAACTCGGCTGCCAGCGCCGACGAATATGCCGACTTTCTCTGCAATTTCACCTGCAGAGCGGGTAAGGACTGCCGTCTTAGAATTGCGTGCGACTCAAACTATACCGCATATCTAAACGGGGAGCTGGCCGCCTTCGGGCAATACGCTGACTATCCCTCCTATAAGGTCTATGACGAGATTGATATTGGCGGCCTTGTAAGAGACGGGGAGAACAGACTTGTAATAGTAGTATGGTATTACGGCCGCGACTCCCAGACATACATAAAGGGCGAGGCGGGGCTGATATTTGAGGTGATATGCTCGGGGAGGGTGGTTGCCGCCTCGTCAGATAAGACTCTCTCAAGGCTCTCGCGCGACTATATCTCGGGCGGTTGCCGAAATATTTCGGTTCAGCTCGGATTTACATACAGCTATGACATGACCGGTTACGACGGTTTTATAACTGGCGGTCGGGAGGGGTTTGAGGAGAGTAGAGTGGTTGGCGACATATCGCGGGATTTTCATCTCAGGCCGATAAAAAAGCTCGACCTTATGCCGCGTATGCCGTCAGTGCCTGTGAAATACGGCTCGTTTTCATATAAGGACTCCGCCGCGCCCCCCGAGATCAGAATGCGCGACGCCGAACTGACAGAGGCCGAGCCCCCCTTGACCTCCTTTCCTCTCACAATCACAAAAGAGCCGGGGCGCGACGGGATTTATATTATAACCGACCTTTTGAGCATAACTGCCGGCTTTCTTGATTTTGATATCGAGATTGACGGGATTTATTCAATTGACATAGGCTATGGCGAGCACATAACCGACGGCAGATGCCGCACTGCGGTGCGAAACTTCAGCGCAGAATACCGGAGCAAGGGCGGGAGGAATGAATATCTTAACACATTCCGGCGCTTTGGCTGCCGATATCTTCAGCTTTTTGTGCCGGCCGACAGAATTGTGATTAATTATCTCGGGATAAGACCGACTATGTATCGGGTTTCGGTTAATGAATACAAGGGGAAGGATAGGCTGCGCTCCGAGATTTATGATATGTGCGTTAACACGCTTCGCCAGTGTATGCACGAACATTACGAGGACTGCCCCTGGCGCGAGCAGGCTCTATACACAATGGACTCGCGCAACCAAATGCTCGCAGGTTATTATGCTTTCGGCGAATATATCTTCCCGCGCGCCTCGCTTTATTTGATTTCAAAGGGAGTGCGTTCTGACGGCCTTCTGTCGCTCTGCTATCCCGCCGGGCTTGACTATCCCATCCCCTTTTTCTCGCTTATGTATTTTATACAGGTGAAGGAATATACCGATTATTCGGGTGACATGACGCTTGCCAAGGAGCTGTATCCGATGCTCTTGCGGCTTATTGAGCTTTTCTTGTCGCGGATTGACAAGACCGGGCTTATTTTGAGCTTTCTTGGCTGTTGGAATTTTTATGAGTGGTCGCCCGGTATGAGCGGCAAGATGAAGGAGGATAACCCCGGATATGAGGCGCCGCTAAACGCATTTTTCTCGCTCGGCCTCTCTGCCATGTCTTCAATCTCGGCGTTGCTCGGATATGCAGAGGATAGCAAGCGCTATGCCGGCGCCGCCGCGGCGGTTGCGCAGGCGGTGAGAGAGAGATTCTTCAACTCGGAAACGCTGCTCTTTGAGTCATATGACGATAGGCGACGCGGCGAATACAGCGTGCTGACAAATTCGGTCTGTCTTTTATGCTCGGCCGCCGAAGGGCTTGATAAAAGCCGCATATTGCGGCTGCTTGTCTCAAACGGAGAGGACAACTTCGGATATGCGAGCATTCCAAACACGCTTAGCATGAATTGCTTCCGCTTTGACGCACTGCTCGCCCAAGACCGCGAAAAATATGCAGGCGCGATTCTTGCCGAGCTTGACCGCGTTTACGGCTATATGCTCTCACGCGGAGCGACCGCCGCCTGGGAGACAATCAAGGGCGAGGCCGATTTTGGGGGCGCGGGCAGCCTCTGCCACGGCTGGTCTGCGCTACCGATTTATTATTACAGTATACTTGAAAATAAT
>JBNRMS010000029.1:0-8833 GCA_050309735.1 Eubacteriales bacterium | reverse complement strand
GTATTTATAAGCGGATTGTCTTATGTCTGCGCATTCAAAAAATTATATTTCAGGAGGCAAGTTCTATGAAAAAGGTATTCAGAATACTCGCGACACTTATGATTCTGATATTTGCAGCAGCGATATTCAGCACAATTCCTGCAAGTGCAAGTCTTTATTCCCCGCCGCCCCTGCTTATGACCGAATTTGCGATGAACCCCGCCGGCACGGATTTTCGCGGTGAATATGTTGAAATTTACAACTGCACCGACCAGCCGATTGACCTCAAGGAATATAAGCTTGCCTACAGGCATTCCCAGAATGCCGAATTGTTAATATGCTTCAACCAAATCACAAAGTATGCCAAATCCGATATTACAGCTAATGGAAAGGTCGAGCCCGACAAGGCCTATATTGAACCAGGTGATGTTGGCGTTATATGGATCAAGGGTAACTCGGGCACAAACAACGCCTCGGAATGGACTACCGAAGATTTTCTTAACGCGTACGCGAAAATTCCGGATGAGATTAATATGTTCATAGCTGAACATGACATCACGTCGTCGAGCGAGTTTGTGACCGGCGGCAACTTCTATATGCTAAACCACTCGGGAGAGGCTTGGATTTATCTCTATCTCGTTCGCGCCGAGGCCACTGTTGAGAATTATCAGGAACATATTATAACCGGTTTTGAGTCTCAGGTTGCGGATTTCCAGACAAACTCCTATGTCCAGCTGCAATACGACGGCACGACCGGACTTACCAAAGTTTTTGAAATAGTCTCGGGCGATCGTGTGATGGTATATGACTATATCGGAGCGATAATGCCCGAGCAGGACCCCTACTTTGATCCGAGCACAACTACCACCGCCGAAACAACAACCCCCCCGCCTGTAACCACGGCGAAGCCTAAAGTGACAACGGCTCCTCCGACCACTGAAACCAATGAACCCGCTGATGAAGGCACTACTAAAGATCCCACAGAGGTTACAACCCAACCGCCCTCCAAGAAAAAAAGCTGCGGAGGAGTGATAAGCTTTGGTATGTTTGCTCTGCTTGTTCCAGCGGCTGCGGTAATTGTGAAAAAGAAGAAATAAGAAGTAGATACACTTATTACTCATTAATGCCTTTAAGCAAATAACATACAAAAAACCGGTCAGACCTGTCAGGTCGGGCCGGTTTTATTTTTTCACGATTATTACGATGATGTATAAAAGGAAAGATATTATTGCCGGTGCCGAGCGCACGGCGGCGGCAAGATTTAAAAGCTGCTCCCGTATGGGGATTCCGACAGGATAGGGCGGGGCGATGTTATTCTCAGAATAGCGTCGGTATAGCCGCCCGGCCTGCGAGCAGAAGATTGCAGATGAGAGAAGGAAAAGGGCTGTTGTGATAATTATGAAAAGGCTGAGGCTGCCGGTTGTTTTATAAAATATAGTTATATACGGCTGACTGAACAGCCCGAAAAGGTTATAAAGAAAATGAACTGCCATGCTTGCTAAAACCGAGCGAGCGGCATACATTGTGAGGGCGAGCAGCACCCCGGCAAATATATAAACCGGGAGGAGGCCGAGATTGAAGTGTAGAAGTCCGAAGAACAGAGAACTGAGTATCACGGCGAAAAGCCCCCCGCCACTCTCATGCTCGCCGGGGATTAGCGAACGGAAAACTATCTCCTCGAAGATTGCCGGCAGGGCGGCATAAGCAAATATAAGGTATATGATGCCGGCTGTGCTCCGGTCGTTTTTCGAGATAAATGTGTCGTAGAGCGAGAAATTGCTCTCTAGCGAATTTATCCCGCCGAAAATAATGCTAAGCAGCAATCCGCCTGTGATAAGGGCAAGCGTTGCCGAGAGAACAAGTAGAATATGACTTGTCCTCGG
Organism: Eubacteriales bacterium; assembly: GCA_050309735.1. Classification (GTDB taxonomy): domain Bacteria; phylum Bacillota; class Clostridia; order Oscillospirales; family CAG-272; genus UMGS1002. The sequence continues at coordinate 6,971 of JBNRMS010000029.1, read as the reverse complement.
AGGGGCAAGCTTGAGTTTTGCCGGAGAGAAGGAGCCGCGAAGCCGCAGATATATTATGGTTGGCAGGGCAAAGACCATCAACTCAAGGAGGATTACTATGAGATATTCGTTGTCGCGGTTGATAAGGGCGGTGTCAAGTAAACGTGCGGCAAGAAGCAAGAGATAAATGGCGAGCACCAGCCAAAGTGCCGGGAAATGCTCGCAATTTTTATGGATTTTAAAGGGCTTCATATGCAAACTCCGAATAGTTATTCAGTGCGATTTTTACAGGACAAAGATTTCCTGCTGTGCTATATCGTACAACTACAGTAAATGCTCAGTCAAAATAAACTTCTAGCTCATCGTCATCATTCAAATTATACTCATATCTTAATTTTACATCAGTTTCGACTTCAATAATGGTTAATGGATGGTCTCCTAATCCACTTTTATTTTTCGGTTCTAATTATATATGCTTTTCTATTGAATATTCTGGTAGGTTTCAAATTTCATCTGGATTTACCGCGCTTGTTTTGTAGGAGTACAGATAATTCAAATTACGATCCTTTGGTATAATAAAAATCCTGTGCCCATTTTGACGGGTTTTCATCTATGTATTGCCAATGACTTTTATAATCTTTTTCGTCGCGGATGATGTGGTCGTGGTAGGAACGCTGCCATATATGTTGAAATTTTGTTCCGTTTAGCTCATTCCATTTTTTCGTTGTAAAGGATTTTAGTCTACCGATAACATCGGGTAGGGGCGGGTTTCCATACCCGCCCGTCAAAAAGACAATCAAATGAATATGGTTTGGCATGATTACATATTTATCAATTAGAACATCACGGCAATTCATATTTGTATATTCAATGGTGTTTAGGATTTCTGTTCCGATGTCGGATAATTCTGTTATCGGGGCGGCATGGAAACCGCCCCCTACGATTCTGCCCAGCAATTCGCGCCTGTCTTTAACGCAAATCGTGATAAAATATGCGCCATTTCGGCTGTAATCGTAATCCTTTAATCTGTTCGGTTTGCTTACAGACAAATCCTTCATCGCGAATCCCCGCCGGCCTTAGTCTGCAAGTATGGCGGCTCTTATCTTATCGGCTGCGTCGTCTCCCGCGAGTGCGCGGACGAGTTCAAGACCAAAGTCGATTGAGACGCCCATGGCGGCGGCCGTTATTATATTGCCGTCTCGGACAACGCGCTTGTCCGAGAGGTATGCACCGTCAAGGAATTTTTCAAATCCGGGATAGCATATGGCGCGCTTGCCCCTGAGAAGCCCGCGCTTGCCGAGCACCGAAGGAGCGGCGCAAATAGCGGCAATAAACCCGCCGCTCGCAGCCGCGGCCGAGAGAGCTGTGTTGACGGCCGGTGAGGCGTCAAGATTCCGAGTTCCGACTGAGCCGCCGGGGAGAATAATCATCTCGGGGGCAGAGTCGCGGTACATCATGTCGGGCATATCGACCTTTATTATTATACCGTGCGCGCCCCTGATATACTCGCCGCCGCCAACCGCGACGGTTGTTACCTCAAGCCCTGCGCGGCGCAAAATGTCGAGCGGGGCGAGAGCCTCAACTTCCTCGAAGCCATCGGCAAGAAAGATATAAATCATGGCGATTCTCCTTTACGTGTATTTATTACTTTTTAAATAGTTCGGGGAGTTTTTGGATTTCTGTGGTGATTTCCTCGCGGGTTGCGAGATTTTTAACCTTAACGACCCCCGCAGACAACTCGCTTCCCCCCATTATAACGGCGTGAGTGCAGCCTGATTTTACGGCATAGTCAAGTTGTTTGCCAAACTTTTTCTGACCAAGATAGCTCATCGCTCTCACGCCCTCCGCCCGCAGAGACTCTGAAAGAGTGACATATTTATCGTACGGCACATCGTCAAAGCGCGTGACGAGAACCTTTGCTCCCCCACCGAGCAGGTCGGGGATTAGCTTATGGGTTTTGAGGAAGTTTTCAAGTGTGACGTCTCCAAAACCAAATCCGACACCCGAAATATTCGTGTTGTTGACAAACATCCCGATCAAATTGTCGTAGCTGCCGCCGCCAAACATTGCGCGGTTGTTCTCGGGCGCCTGATCAAAGACCTCAAATACAGTGCCGGTGTAGTAATCAAGGCCTCGGATGATGCCGAAATCAAAGATGCAGTATTTCGAAAGCCCTGCGGCCTCAAGCGCTGAGAAAAGATCGAGCAGCTCGGCCGCGCCCCGCGAGCCCGGGCAGAGGGCGGCTGCTTCCTCGATTTTCATTGAGTAAATCGAGTCGATAAGGGTGATTTTTTCGCCGTCAAGCCCGAGGGTTGAGAGGGAGGCCTCGTATTCGCCGCGCGGAATTTTGCCCTTGCGGTCGATTACCTTTGAGACGGCCTTGGCAACTTCTGCGTCGGCTCCGGCGATGGCAGCGATGACGTCGCTAAAAAAGCGACGATTGTTAATGTGGACGCGGAACATATTCTCGTCTGCTCCGAAAATCCGCAAGAGATTGATGGCGGTCGAGATTATCTCAAGGTCAGATTCGTATGTGTCGCAGCCGAAAATATCGGCGTTTATCTGCCAGAACTCGCGCAGACGCCCGCGCTGCGGGCGCTCGTAACGAAAAAAATTCTGGATTGAATACCAGCGAAGCGGGAAATTCAGCTCGCCCGCCCTTGCGGCAACCATCCGCGCGACGGTCGGAGTCATCTCGGGGCGTATTGTCAGAAGGCGGCGGCCGCGGTCTTCAAATGTGTAGGTCTGCTCGCGAACGAGCTCGGCGCCGCTCTTTGCGGCGTAAATATCAAGCGATTCGAGCATCGGGCCGTTGTATTCGTCAAAGGCGGCCAGTTCGAGCGCTTCCCTGATTTTTCCGAAGAACCAACCCCGCAGGCGCATATCCTCGGGATAAAAATCGCGTGTACCCTTGTAGGGCTGGGTTGAAAGTTTGGGTGTACTCATCTTTCCTCCGATATATAAATCTTTTGTATCAAGTTATATTATTTGCAGATTGCGCCCACCCCCTTGCGAGATGGCAGGTTTTGAGGACGCTACACTTAAAATTATAGCACAAAGCGGGGGGCTTGTCTACATATGGGATAAAAATCTCCCGAAAACCCCAAAAGCTATTTACATAAGTGCGCCCGGATGGTAAAATAATAATGAATAAATACTTAAAGAGGAATTAACATGACAAACAAGGAAAGATTCATTGACATCTATCGGAAAAACATAACTCGCGAGGGAGCGGACAAGCTTCTTGAATACCTCACCTCCGAAGCGAGTGACTTTTTTACCGCGCCCGCCAGCACCAGATATCACGGTTCCTACGAGGGCGGACTTGTCGAGCATAGTCTGAATGTTTATGAATGTCTTTGCGACCAGCTCTCGCGCAAGCGCATGAAAGAGCTGTACGGCATCAGCTATTCGCCCGAGAGTGTTGCCATCGCCGCCCTGCTTCACGATCTTTGCAAGGTGAATTTTTATCGGGTTTCGTTCCGCAATGTCAAGGACGAAACAGGCCGCTGGCAAAGTCAGCCCTACTACACAATTGAGGACAGCCTGCCTTATGGGCATGGCGAGAAGTCTGTTTATATCATCTCGGGCTTTATGAAACTGACCCGCGACGAAGCCTTCGCCATCCGCTACCATATGGGATTCTCGGGAAACGAGGATAACGGCACTGTTGGTCAGGCGCTTGAAATGTTTCCCCTCGCTTTCGCTCTCACGGTTGCCGACATGGAAGCGGCATACTTCATGGAAGGCAAGAAGTCTTAGAGCGGGGAAGCGGTATTAATAAGCTTCCATCCCCCTTCGAAAAATTAATGAAAAGAGGAAAACCCTATGTCAGACAAACAAAAATCTCCCCACACCCCTCATATAAACGCCGCCCCCTCCGATATCGCGAAAACAATCCTTATGCCCGGCGACCCCCTGCGCTCAAAGTTCATCGCCGAGAATTTTCTCGACTCGCCCGTGCTTTTTAACAATGTCCGAGGGGTGCAGGGCTACACCGGGAAATATAAGGGAACCCGGGTGTCTGTCATGGCGAGCGGCATGGGGATACCCTCGATGGGCATATATGCGTATGAGCTCTATAATTTTTTCGGAGTTGAGAATATCATTCGTGTCGGCTCGGCGGGCTCTATGCGAGCAGATATAAAAATCCGTGACATCGTGCTTGGCATGGGCGCCTGTACTAATTCAAGCTTTGCCGCGCAATTCGGACTTGTCGGCACATATGCGCCGATTGCCGATTTCACACTCCTCTCCCGGGCGGCCGAGGCGGCCCGAGCGGCCGGGGCGAGATATCATGTCGGGAATATTTTATCGTCTGACACATTCTACGATGACGACGGCAACTCTAACGCACGTTGGAGAAAGCTTGGCGTGATGGCTGTTGAGATGGAGGCAGCCGGACTTTATATGACCGCCGCCCGTGCCAGCAAGCGCGCTCTCGCTATCTGCACGATATCCGACAGCCTTATCACTCACGAGGCGACGACGGCCGAGGAGCGGCAAACTTCTTTTTCCGAGATGATTGAAATTGCACTGAACACTGCCATCTCGCTGGGCGACTGACCGGCGGTGTCGGCGCAAATCTCGGTGAACTCGAAAGGCATGGTAAAAACAATGAAAAATAAAAGAGTTTTTCTCATAATTCTTGACAGCTGCGGCGTTGGAGAGGCGCCAGATGCCGTAGAATACGGCGATGGCGGAGCCAATACGATAAGAAGCGTCTCGCACTCGCGCGAATTTTCGATTCCCAATCTTCTCTCGCTTGGTTTTGGCAATATTAAGGGGCTGGATTTTTTGAGCCGAGCAGAAAATCCATCGGCTGCCGTTGGCAAACTTGCCGAGATTTCGCTCGGCAAGGACACCACGACCGGGCACTGGGAGATCGCCGGTCTTATCTCGGAGCGACCGATGCCGACCTACCCTCAAGGTTTTCCTGCCGGTGTGATAGCCGAATTTTCAAAGGCGACCGGGCGGGGTGTTCTCTGCAACAAGCCCTATTCGGGGACAGAGGTCATCCGCGAGTACGGCCGAGAGCATATTGCAACCGGCAATTTGATAGTTTATACCTCGGCCGACAGCGTTTTTCAGATTGCGGCGCATGAGGATGTCGTGCCGGTACAGATGCTTTACGAATATTGCCGGGCGGCGCGCCGGATCCTTGTCGGTGAGCATGGTGTCGGGCGGGTTATCGCGCGTCCTTTTGTCGGAGAATATCCGAATTACACCCGCAGCCCTCGCCGGCACGATTTCTCGCTCGACCCGCCCGCCGATACGGTACTTGACGTCTTGAAGCTCGGGGGTTATGATGTAATATCGGTTGGCAAGATAAACGACATTTTCGCAGGGCGGGGGATAACCGAATCATATTATACCCAGGACAACGAGGAGGGCATGAAGATAACTGCCGATATCACAAAACGCAATTTTCGTGGTCTATGCTTTGTTAATTTAGTGGATTTTGATTCAAATTACGGTCACCGTCGAGATATCGACGGCTACGCTCGGGCGCTCTCGGACTTTGACAGATGGCTCGGCAGCTTTATCGGCCTTTTGCGCGGGGGCGATATTCTTATGATAACTGCCGACCACGGCTGCGACCCGGGTTTTATGAAAACCACAGACCACACCCGCGAGTATACCCCGCTTGTTGTTTTTGGCAGCGAGATAAAGCCGGTAAATCTTGGCGCGCGGTCGAGCTTTTCGGATATAGCGGCAACGCTTGCCGAGTGGTTCGGGGTTGAATACGCAACGCCGGGCGTTAGTTTTGCGGGCGAGGTGGGGAAATGAGCGCCGGCAAAGAGGACCTGCCTCACATTGAAATCGAGCGCAAGTTTTTGATAAAGCGCCCTGATGAGGCTTTACTGTCGGTGCTGCCGGGCGCCCGGCGCTATGAGATTGAGCAGATTTATCTGCCCGGCGACGAAAATGCGGTCGAGCGGATCCGGCGATTGGTGTCGGATTGCGGGATTGAATATTTTCACACAATAAAGCGGCGGCTGACCGACCTTTCCCGAGTTGAGGACGAGCAAAGGATCACCGAGGACGCCTATGCCGCATTGAAAAAACTCGCGGGCGATAATTCGGTGAGAATCGAGAAGGTGCGCTGGAAAATACCGCATGAGGACTTTATATTTGAGGTTGACCTTTTTCCTTTTTGGCGATTCGTTGCCATTGCCGAAATTGAGCTTGAGACAGAGGACGCGCGATTTTCTTTCCCCGATTATCTTTACGTGCTGCGCGAGGTGACGAGCGAGGGGATATACACAAACCAAGCTCTGGCCGCGGCGCTGCGGGAGGGGAACTTGCCCGAGCCCGATTCTGATTGACATAGTTGACATATGTGAAAGGATTTGATTATTATGATACCCGATGAACTTGTAAAACTCGCCGAGTCGGCGCGAGCGGCATCATACGCCCCCTATTCGGGCTTTCGTGTCGGCGCGGCGCTGCTTGGCGCGTCGGGCAGGGTCTATACCGGATGCAATATCGAAAACGCCGCCTATTCGCCGACAAATTGCGCCGAGCGCACCGCGTTTTTCAAGGCAATAAGCGAGGGTGAGCGTGAATTTTCAGCAATCGCCGTCGCGGGTGGGCGTGCCGCCGAGGTGAGCGAGCCCTGCTCGCCCTGCGGGGTTTGCCGGCAGGTGATGGTCGAATTTTGCTCCCCCGCTTCTTTCCTTATTTATATCAGCCGCGGCGGCGGCCGCTTTGATACTTACACGCTCGGCGAGCTGTTGCCGCTCGGATTTGGGAAGGGAAATCTTTAGCTTGCAGGGAAAAGGAGCAAAGGGTGGATGACAGGCAGCTTTTTGATTTTAGCAAAGTGTTTAATGCGATTACTTCATTATAACATTGATCTTAACACCAGATTGCCTCACCCCGACCCCGGAAAGGGATGTGGGGCCCGGCCGGGGGCGGCGGAGATGCTCCAAACTTAACCGTTCCAAATTCTCCAAAAGTTCTTGAGGGGGGTCTGGGGGGGGGAACTT
>JBNRMS010000028.1:0-34015 GCA_050309735.1 Eubacteriales bacterium | reverse complement strand
GGGAGGGAAGATGCCGCCCTTCTTAGATAAGATTATTTCAACAACTATAAGCTTTTTGAAAAAAATATTGCAGATAATCAAGGGCTATCTTCGCACCCTGCGAAACTGGCTCGGGATGGGCGACCTTACAAGGTCGGACAAATGGGCGGTTGCCTTTTGCGTTCTTTTTGCCTTCTCGATCTGGCTTTATGTCATGAATACAGGGGACACGACATATGAGAACAGCATTAAAAATGTTGTGGTTGCAATCGAGGGAAGAGAAGGGATAAGCTCGGGGAACATGTCGATAATCAGCGGATATAGCGATGTTGTCACCGTCACGCTCAAGGGCAAGAGGTCGGATATCGGAAATCTGTCTGCCGGCGACATAAGAGCGTATGTCGATGTGAGCGAAATCACTCAGCCCGGGCTTTATCCGCTTTCGGTTAAGGTCGTGCTGCCGTCAGATGCGCTGCTCGTTTCGATTGAGCCCTCCTCGGTTTCGGTCGATGTCGACAAAAATGCCGACCAGAGCGTTAGAATTGATGTCAAGCTGAATTACGCGGCAGACGCCTCCTTTACCGTGGGCGAGCCTGAATTGAATTTTAACACGGTTACGGTTACCGGACCGAGATCGGTGCTTGATGAGATTAAGTATGCCGCCGCCGTCTTCAACCCCGGCGTGATAACAACCAGTCTCACTTTGTCGGGGAGCATAGCCCTCTATAACGAGTATAACCAAATAATAGACAATCCCTTTATCAAAATGAGCGTTACAGATATTATAGTCAGAGTTCCGGTCACTATGCGAAAAACCGTTCCGGTGACGGTGACCTTCCTCAGCGGCGTCAGCTCAAACTATCATGTCAGCATAACTCCGGCCGAGATAACGCTTGTGGGCGACCCGCAACTGCTCGCCGATATACACGAGGTGTCGGTGTTTACAATAAACAACGACCTGATGGTGGTGGGGAAACCGATTAATATGAATGTTGGAACGATAGACAGCCTGCCCTCGGGTGTCACATGGGAAAATTCGGAGCACGGGATTGCGGTTAACATCGAGAGGCTTTACTAACAGTCAACCATAAAGAGAATGAAGCGTGCGGAAAACAACACTGCACAGCTTCATTTTCTCCTTCTGTTTTAAAACGCACGGCATCTGCCCCCGGTCGGGTGCCGCTATGTCAAAATACGGCCGGAGGTCATAATTTATTAGTATATGTAAATATGAAAAACAGCCCGGCTGTTTGATGTGAGGTGTCGGAATGATAACTGTGGCAAGAGTTATATCGACAGAAGATGGCTTTGCCGTAGTCGAGAGTAATAGAAAATCGGCCTGCGAGGGTTGCCATAAAAATACCGAGGGCGGGTGCGGAGTTTGCACGCTTGTCGGCTCAGACAAGACAATAAGAGTGCGGGCGAATAACGATATCGGCGCTGCCGTCGGAGATACTGTCAGGATTGGCACACGAACCGGGCGGGTGTTGGGATATGCTCTTTTTGTTTTTCTTGTGCCGATACTCACGGCGCTGCTCGGATGGTGGCTTGGTGAGCTGCTGCTGGGCGACGCTAAGTTCGCGGCGATATTCGCCGCGGCGGGCTTTCTTGTTTGCTTTGTGTTGCTCGGGCTATATTCAAGGCTTGTGGTCTCGCGGCGCTGCGACGCTGTGATATTAGAGATTGTTGGCCGTGTGAGTGAGGAGTAGCGGCGGGGAATTAGATTTGAATTTAAAATAAGATATAGTTTACGGACGTGATTGTGCAGTGTGACATTCGCGTGCGCCGACGGAACGGAGAAGGTCACATGGAAAAGAAGATAAGAGAAAAGATTTGGAACATACGATATGTTCCGGGAGATGCAGAGCGAGATAATCAGATAAAGCTGATTTCGGATAAGCTTGGGATCTCGGAGATTCTGGGGGCGCTGCTCCACAGTCGAGGATACACCACACCGCCTGCGGCCGAGCGTTTTTTGAAAAATGAAGAGAGCGTGCTTCATGATCCCTTTTTGCTAAAAGACATCGAGCCGGCGGTTGAGCGCATTCGGCGGGCGGTCGCCGAGCGCGAGAAGATTATAATTTACGGGGATTATGACGTCGACGGAGTGACCGCGGTCTCGCTGATATATCTTTACTTAAGAGCGCAGGAAGCCGATGTTGACTATTATATACCAAGTCGCAGCGGCGAAGGTTACGGGCTTTCGCTCGGCGCGCTCGAATCACTCGGGGGCGAGGGGGTCGGACTGATTATTACGGTTGACACCGGGATAACTGCAAACGAGGAGGTTGAATACGCAAAGCAGCTCGGCATTGATATGGTGATAACAGACCACCACGAATGCCGCCCCGAGCTGCCGGGCGCTGTTGCTGTCGTTAATCCTCACAGGCCGGACTGCGACTACCCCTTTCGCGATTTGGCGGGGGTGGGAGTGGTTTTCAAGCTTCTCACCGCATATGAGATAACCCGATCCCGCGAGCGCGGCGAGGCCGATATAGACGCGGTGCGCCGGGTTTGCTATGAATATGCCGACCTTGTGGCCATAGGCACTGTTGCCGATGTTATGCCGATAACCGATGAAAACCGCCTTATAGTCGCCCTTGGACTGCGCATGATTGCCGAAACCCGGCGGCCGGGGCTTGCAGCGCTGATAAACGCAACGACAAATAAATCCTACTCTCATTCGAGCACCTCTCGCCCGGCAAGGCGGAGGAAAATAACCTCGAATTTTATCGGATATGGTATCGCTCCGCGCATAAATGCCGCAGGCCGGATATCAAGTGCCACCACGGCGGTCAGATTGCTTCTCGCCGAGGACAAGGACGAAGCGGCCTCTCTGGCCCGCGAGCTCTGCGAGATAAATACCCAGCGACAGATTGAGGAAAACCGAATAGCCGAGCAGGCATACAAGAAGATAGAGCGCGAATTTGACTTTAATTCCGACAGGGTCATTGTCCTTGAAGACGACGGCTGGCAGCAGGGGATAATAGGAATTGTTTCCTCGCGGATAACCGAAAAATTCGGTCTTCCGTCTGTTCTCATTTCGTTTGATGGCAGCACGCGCGGATATTCGAGCGAGGACGACACCGGAAAAGGCTCGGGCAGGAGCATTAAGGGGATGAATCTTGTCGAGGCACTCAATGCCTGCGAGGATTTGCTTGTCAAATACGGCGGGCATGAGCTGGCGGCGGGGCTTACAATTGAGCGCAGAAATGTGCCCGAATTTATAAAGCGGATCAACGAATATGCAAAGATGAATCTCAAAGAGGAGGATATGGCGGTTAATCTTGAGGCAGATTGTGTTCTGTCGCTCGATATGCTGACGCTGCCCTTTGCCGCAGAACTGAATCTGCTTGAGCCCTACGGCGTGACAAATCCTGTTCCAACCTTTATCGCATATGACGTTACCATCAATAAAATCCTGCCGATAAGCTCGGGCAAGCATTTAAAGCTTATTATCGGAGAGGGCGGGGCGCAGGTTACGGCTCTATATTTCAATATGCCCCCCTCTCGCTTCGGTCTTTTTGAGGGCGAGCGGGCAGACATACTTTTCACGGTTGATATAAACGAATATCAGAATGTGAGAAGCGTTCAGATTATAGTTCAGGACATACGGATGTCAAGGTCGAGCGCTGAGGACCGGCGGGCGATAAAACGCCGCTATGAGGAGATAAGCGGCGGCGGCACTTTTTCGGCTGAGGAGGATTTCATACCCGACCGCGACGACTTTGCCGCCGTTTACACCATGCTCCGCCGCGAGTTTCGGCTCGGGCGCGATGCGCTGACCGACCGGATGATGCTGTCGCTGCTCTCAAATAGTGAGAAGAGGTGCTCGATAAATTATGTTAAGCTGATGTATATTCTAAAAGTATTCCGCGAGCTTGAGATTTGCTCGGCCGATAAAATTGCAGACGGTCTGTTTTGCTTTGATGTTTCTTACAGATCGACCAAAACCAATATAGAAAAATCCACAATACTCAAAAAGCTGAGAGCCCAATGCCGGAATCGGATATAGACGATATCTTCCCGGCACACCGATAAAAAGCAAGGAGGGCAGCGAAATGGATAGAACCAAACCTGAGCCGAATATCGACAAGCTGCTCAGAAAGCTTGAGAAAACCGGCAAGAAATACGATACAGAAAAGATAAAACGCGCCTTTGAATATGCGCGCACGCTCCATGAGGGGCAGTTTCGCAACAGCGGTGAGGCATATATCTCGCACCCCGTTGCCGTTGCCGAGATAGTCGCCGAGATGGAGCTTGATACCGACTCGATCTGCGCCGCTCTTTTACATGACACTGTTGAAGACTGCTCTGACCGAACAAACTGCCGGGATATCGAAAAGCAGTTTGGAAAGGATGTTGCGCTGATAGTCGACGGCCTGACAAAGCTTGTTTCGCTTCAGATAGAGGACAAGGAAGAGGCTCACATCGAAAATATCCGAAAAATGCTTTTTGCCATGTCAAAAGATATTCGGGTTATCTTCATCAAGCTCTGCGACCGGCTGCATAATATGCGCACGCTCGGCGCCAAGCCAGACCCCAAGCGGCGGGTTACTGCACTTGAAACAATGCAGGTTTACGCGCCCCTGGCGCACCGGCTGGGTATGCAGCGGATAAAGCAGGAGCTTGAGGATAGAGGGCTTTATTATCTTGACCCTATAGGATATGCAGAGGTCAGAGATGACATAGAAAAGAAATACGGTCAGAACCGAAATCTCATCGAAACGCTGCGCAAACATATAGAAGCAAAGCTGCGCGAGAACGAAATAAAGTATGTGCTGGGGGGGCGGGTTAAATCTGTCTACAGCATATACAAGAAGATGTATAACCAAAACAAGAGCTTTGATGAGATATACGATTTTTACGCCATGCGGATTATTGTCGGAACAGAGCTTGAATGCTATACGGCGCTCGGCATTATACACGAGATGTTCAGCTCTGTTCCCGGCCGTTTTAAAGACTATATTTCAACACCAAAGGCTAATATGTATCGCTCGCTGCATACCACAGTGATTGGGCGCGAGGGGATTCCCTTTGAGGTGCAGATACGCACCCGGGAGATGCACCGTGTTGCTGAATACGGAATTGCGGCGCATTGGAAATATAAGACGGGCGAGCAATCAAAAGAGGAGATAGACAAAAAGCTTGAGTGGATAGCGCGTCTTATAGAAACAGAGGACGTGGCGCGCGACCCGGATGAATTTTTGCAGGCGATAAAAACCGATATCTTCCAGGAGGAGGTTTTTGTCTTTACGCCTAAGGGTGACCTCATTGCCATGCCCGCCGGCTCAACTGTTATTGACTTTGCCTATGAGATACACTCGGCGGTGGGAAACAAGATGGTGGGGGCAAAGATAAACGGGATGATAGTTCCTATCGACCGCGAGCCCCAAAACGGAGAAATTGTTGAGATACTTACCTCGTCCTCCTCAAAGGGGCCGAGCCGCGATTGGCTTAAGATAGTCAAGACAAGCGAGGCAAGGTCAAAAATCCGACAGTGGTTCAAGAAGGAGAAGCGCGCTGACAATATAGTTGTCGGCCGAGGAATGATAGATTCTGAGCTGCGCCGCTTCGGCCGCTCATATAACGAGGCTCAGCGCAACGAAATAGTAAATAATGTAACACAGCGCACCGGGTTTTCGTCGCCCGACGACCTGTATAACGCGCTCGGTTACGGCGGTGTGTCAATCACCAAAATCGCCACAAAACTGCGCGACGAGTTTGACCGTGTCGTTTCACCCGAGGAAGAGCCGGCGCCGATAAGCGATGTTGCACAGGTTCAAATCTCGGAAAAACCCAAAAATATGAAGTCGAACACCGGCATTATAGTTGACGGGGAGACGGGATGTCTTGTAAAATTCGCAAAGTGCTGCAACCCACTGCCCGGCGATGAGGTGATTGGGTTTATTACAAAAGGCTTTGGGATTTCTATTCATAAGCAGAATTGCCCGAATGTAATCTCGGGCAAGAAAAAGGTTGAGGAGGCCGGACGCTGGGTGGAGGCGCACTGGGACAGCAGCTCGGCAGGCTCTGCCTCGAGCGTTTATGAGGCGATACTTCAGCTCTATATTATAGACAGAATGGGTCTTATCGCCGACGTCACCGCAGTTCTTGCCGACATGAAGGTGCCGATACTCTCGATTAATTCGCAAAAACGCGGCGCCAACCGCGCGATTATCAACATGAAGATAAGCTGCCGGAATATCTCGCATTATAATATGATAGTCGACCGGCTGCGAGGGCTTGCCGGAATTGAAGACATCGTCAGGGGCTTTATTTGATAAAAGAAAGGAATTGCCATAAATATGACAGCGGTATTGCAAAGGATCCTTAAGGCGAATGTAATTGTCGGAAGCGATATTGTCGGCTCGGCCGAGCGGGGGCTTCTGATTCTCCTTGGCGTCGCCTCGGGCGACACAAGACATGACGCCGAGCTTCTTGCGGCAAAGATAGTCAAGCTTCGCATTTTTGGCGATGATGACGGCAAGATGAACCTCTCGCTAAAGGACATCGGAGGAGAGGCTCTGGTTGTCTCAAACTTCACACTGCTTGCCGACTACCGCCGGGGAAACCGCCCCGACTATCTCGGCTCTGCTCGACCTGAGGAGGCTGCCGAACTTTACGAATATTTTGTCGAACTACTCCGGGGAGAGCTTGTGCGGGTCGGGACAGGAGTGTTTGGCGCTCATATGGAGATAAATGTTACCTGCGACGGCCCGGTTACCATTGTCATGGAGAGCGATGCGCTTAAAAAAGCAGGCGGGGTGTCTGAAAGAAATTTTTTTGACACCGGAAAGGAAGAATCATATAAATGAAACTGACTGTCAGCGGGGATATTAACAAATACTATGTTCAGACGCTCTGCATGATTTTCTTCCCTGGCTCGACCTTCGGCGCCGACGAGGTTGAGAGCGACGATAATCCGGCGCTCGACCTGAAGGTAACACGCGAGGAAAGAGGTGTTTTTGCCTATGCCGAGTTGCGCTATGCCGGAAAGATATGCTCCTCAAAAAAATTTGAGGAGTGCGAGCGCGAGGAGGATGTTGACAAGAAAATAAAAATAGTAGCCGGGGCGGCTGTGCTTGCCGCCGCAGGCGAGTTGACCGGATATCGCCCGTCCTGGGGGATGCTGACCGGCGTTCGCCCGTCAAAGGTTGCCACAGATTTGCTCGCGCAGGGGGTTAGCAAAACCCGGGTTAAGAGGATTATGGCGTCTGAATATTTTGTCATACCCAAAAAGGCAGCACTGGCTACCGAGGTGGCGGTTACCGAGAGAAGACTTATTGGCATTCCCGACAAGCGCGATTGCAGCGTTTATATCGCTATCCCCTTCTGCCCGACCCGCTGCTCCTACTGCTCATTTGTGTCCTACACCTCAAGGAGACTGCTCTCTTTGATACCCGAATATCTTCTGCGTCTTGAGGCCGAAATAAAATCAATGTTTGAAAAAATTAATAAGCTTGGCCTCATTGTGCGGACAATATATATCGGCGGCGGAACGCCGACAATACTTGACGCCCGGCAGCTTGGCCGTCTGCTCAGCTCAATCTCCGATTGCACAGACATATCAAAGCTTGAGGAATACACGCTTGAGGCCGGACGCCCCGAAACGATAGACGCCGAGAAGCTTGCGGTTGCGGTGTCGGGCGGGGTCACCCGTATAAGCGTGAACCCTCAGACCATGAATGATGAGATACTTGAGGGCATCGGGCGCGGACACACCGCAGAAGATTTTATCAAAGCATATCAGAGGGCGCGCGATGCCGGCGTTGCCTGCATAAACACGGACCTTATCGCCGGACTGCCGGGAGATTGCTTCACTTCCTTTTCCGAAAGTTTTGACCGAATACTTGCGCTCGCCCCCGAGAATCTAACTGTGCATACCTTCTGCGTTAAGCGAGCCTCTGAGATTTTGCGGCGCTCAAGCGGGATTTATTCGAGATACGGCGGTGACGCCGGAAAATGCGTTGACTATTCGCAGATAAAATCAATTCAAGCGGGGTATCGGCCATATTATATGTATAGGCAGAAAAATACGGTTGGAAATTATGAGAATGTTGGCTTCTCGCTTGAGGGGCATGAGGGAATGTACAACATATATATGATGGAGGAGGTTCACTCGATATTCGCGGCGGGAGCCGGAGCGGTGACAAAGCTGGTAGGCAAGAGAGCAGATGGCAAAACCTACATCACCCGCCTTTTTAATCCGAAGTATCCTTATGAATATCTTGCCGGCGATCGGCGCGGCGAGATGAACAGAAAAATCTCCGAGTTTTACGGGGAATATATATTTTAGCGCCGCACACAGGGCGCAGAAACACGGCCAATATGAAAGGAAAACTTTAGCCATGATGAAAGCAAAAAGGAAATTTGAAAGTGCCGAGGCGGCAAAAAAATTTGTGATGAGAACCGAGGCCGAATTCGAGGAAAGACTGTCGTCGGCAGTTGAACAGGTCGGCCGAACCGAGAATTTAAGGCTTATATGCCTGTCAGGGCCAACCTGCGCAGGAAAGACAACGACTGCCGCAAAGCTTATCCAGAACATGTCCGAGGAAGGGCGCAAGGTCTATGTTATATCAATCGACGATTTCTATCTTGACCGCAGCGTGCTCGAAGCAAGGCTCGCCGATAACCCGGGCTCGACGATAGATTATGATTCGGAGGACACGATTGATTTTGAAGCGCTTGAGGCCTGCGTTGCGCAGGTTTTCACAGACGAGCCGACAATGGTTCCGAAGTTTGACTTTATCACCGGGCAGCGCTCGGGATATAATCAGATAGACTCCGATCCCGAGGATCTCTTTATATTTGAGGGCATTCAGGCGATATATCCGAAGGTCACCGCACTTTTCCACCACTATATTTATAAAAGCCTCTATATCAACGTGGAGAGTGCGCTTGACATGGAGGGAACAATCTTTGAGCCAAACGAGCTGCGGCTTATGCGCCGGCTTGTCCGTGACTACAAATTCCGCGGGGCGACGCCCGAGTTCACCTTTTATCTTTGGGAGAGCGTTCGCGCAAACGAGGAGCTGAATATTTTCCCATACACCTCTGAGTGCGATTACTTTATAAATTCAACCCTGCCCTTTGAGGTAAATCTGCTCTCACCCTATCTTAACGAAATACTCAAGAAGGTTCCGGCCGATAATAAATACTATGCACAAGCTCAGCAAATGATCGACAAAATAAGCGGAATCGAGCCTGTATCCGAGAAGTATCTTCTGAAGGATTCGCTTTGCAATGAATTTATCAAAAGGAGCTGATTTGAAAAAATCAAGCCTCCCTCAAACAACGAGCCCTGTGCCACGGCCGCCATATCTTGTGGAGTGCCGGCACAGGCTCGGCTGACAGAAAGGCAGGGACACAGCAGTGAATATACTTTTTGAAAATGCAGTTCTGCTGCCCGAATACCATATCTCGGGCAGCGTATATGTTGCAGTTGACGGCGCACACTTCACCTATGTCGGAAAAGACAGGCCGGGCGGCGTGTTCGACCGGGTGATCGATTGCCGCGGCTCTCTTTTGATGCCTGCCTTTTACAATACCCACTGCCACGCCGCGATGACCCTCTTTCGCGGCTGCGGCGATGACCTCCCCCTTTCGCGCTGGCTTGATGAAATAATACTCCCGGCAGAGGACAGGCTGTCGCCCGAGCTGGTTTACTGGGGCTCGCTTGCAGCCATTGCCGAGATGCTCGCGGGAGGGTGCGTGTCTTTCTCGGATATGTATATGTTTGAGGAGGCAACGGCGCGGGCGGTTCTCGGCAGCGGGATTAAGGCAAATCTTGCGCGCGGGCTTGTGTCTTTTGATGAAAATGTTGACATGGGGCGAGACAAAAGGTTCGCCGAGGCGAGGGCGCTTTGGCGCGAATTTGACGGAGCGGGCGAGGGAAGGCTGAAGATTGAAATGGCGCTTCACGCCGAATACACAAATGTTAAGAGAGCCTGCCGGCAGGTTGCCGACTTCTGCCGCGAGAATAATATCGCCATGCAGATACACCTATCCGAGACCGAGCGCGAGCATAACGCTTGCCTTGCCAAATACGGTTTGACGCCTGCCGAGTTTTTCGACGAGGCCGGCGTTCTTGACCTTTGTCTTACTGCGGCTCACTGCGTCTGGCTTACCGAGCGGGATATTGCCCTTCTTGCCGAGAAGGGGGTTTTTGTTTCGCATAACCCTTCGAGCAACCTCAAGCTTGGCAGCGGGATTATGCCCTATGGGAAGATTAAGGAGAGCGGGATAAAAATCTCGCTCGGAACAGATGGGGCGGCCTCGAACAACAGCCTGAATATAATGAAAGAAATGCAGCTTGCCACCCTTTTGCACCGAGGCATCGCCCGCGATGCGACGGCGGCTTGTGCCGCCGAGCTGCTCGAATGCGCAACTGTGAACGGAGCGGCGGCACAGGGGCGGGTTGACTGCGGATTGATTGCCGCCGGATATCGAGCCGACGCACTCTTGCTTGACCTTGACGCAATCAATACCGCCCCCGCAAATAATCCCGCCTCGGCGGCGGTTTTTAGCGCTGACAGGTCGAATGTTCGCTTAACCATGTGCGACGGGGTAATATTATACGAGGATTGCGAGTATAAATCTATTGACATCGAGAGCTTAAAATATAATTTCAGGCGCGCGGTGTCCGAGATATTCGGATAGGGTGTCTTGACTAATTGCCGGCGGGAGATTTTTGCATGATAAACGGTGCTGCCGAAGGAAGATTAAAAAAACTGATTTCGGGCACCGCCGTGCTCACCGCGGCGGCAATAATAACTAAAATTATCGGACTGTTTTACAAAATTCCGCTCATACGTTATGTCGGCATCGAGGGGATGGCATATTTTTTAGCGGCAAACCACATATATGTTTTTCTTTTTGTTATCTCTACCTCGGGCTTGCCGGTGGCCGTCTCGATTATGGTTTCGGAGGCCTTAGCCCTTGAGAAGCTGAGGAGGGTTGACAGTCTTTTCCGCTCGGCGCTCTCGATTTTTTTCATGATAGGCGCCTGTGGCACTATCTTTATGCTTGTCGCCGCCGATAAAATCGCGCGACTTATCAATATCGCGGGCGCAGCTCACTCTATTCGCGCCATCGCCCCGGCGATATTGCTTGCCTGCATTGGCGGGGCATACCGAGGATATTTTCAGGGTCGACAGATAATGAGGCATACGGCACTCTCGCAGGTTATTGAGGCGCTCGGCAAGCTGATTTTGGGGGTTGCCGGCGCGCTTTATGCACTTTGGCGGGGGTATAACACAGAACTTGTCGCCGCGTTTGCCATTGCGGGGATAACGGCGGGGGTGGGTTTTTCGGCGCTCTATCTTGCGGTGGCGAAGGCAGCTCATGACCGACATGACCGGAAGGAAAGGGGCGCGGCGGGGCCGATGATAAATGAAGGGCGGAGGGGACTTGCCGTCTCTTTGATAAAGCTTGCGCTGCCGATAACGCTCAGCTCGGCTGCCCTGAGCCTCACCGGACTTATCGACACCGCTCTTATCGCAAATTGCCTCTTGAGCGCCGGGTTTTCAGAGGCGGCTATAAACAAGCTTTACAGTTGCTACGGGAATATCGCCGTTCCGCTCTTTAGTCTTACGCCGGCGCTTGTCGCTCCGGTGTCGGTGGCGTCTGTGCCGCTTATCTCCGCGGCTCTGGGCTCGGGCGACCGGACGGGCGCGGCGGGGGTGGCAGACTCGGCCTTCCGGCTGACCTTTCTTGTCGCGCTGCCGGCTTCGGCGGGACTGTCGGTTTTCGCCCGCCCTGTGGTCGCTCTGATATTCCCGCACGAGGCTGAGGCCGCGCAGCTTGCTGCACCCGCACTGTCGCTGCTCGCGCTCTCGGTTTTGACAGCCTGCCTTATCACAACGACCGGAGCCATATTGCAGGCAAACGGCAGAGCGGGGAGAACTATTTTCTCGATGCTCGCAGGTGCTTTTGTGAAGGTTGTTGCCGAATATCTGCTTGTCAGCCGACCTGAGATTAACATCGCCGGAGCGCCTATGAGCACATTTCTCTGTAATCTCACCGTTGTTGCGATAAATATTTATTTTATTTCAAAATATATGCCCGAGGTCGCGCGCTCGTATAGAGTGATTCTGCCGGGTGGCCTGTCGGCTGTTGCGGCGGTGGGGGGGGCGGCGCTGACTATGAGGCTTGCCGGGAGAGTTGCCGGCGATACTGCTGCCCTTATTGCAGCATTTGCGGCGGCGGCCGTTATATATATAATAATGATAGTTATCACCGGTGCCGCTCCGCGCGGGCTTGCGGCGCGATTGGATGGCTGATATTGGTTTCGGATTAAGGGCGGGGGGGATTAAAGGCGCTACGAGAGGCAGCTTTTAGAAAACGACCCCCTGCCTCCCCGAAAAGTATTGCAGCATTTGGCGTGTCTTAATTCGGAGCATGATGCGCCGACCACCTGTATCCCCCTCGTGGCAGGTGTGCTATGTTTTTTCTTATATCGGGGATTTTATTTGGGGTTAGTGTTAACTACGACATAGAACGGGAAGGTAAAGTTAGAATGAACAGGGAAGAAAAAATAGAATATCTAAAGAGTGCCGAGCGCTATTCGACCGACGATCTGCGTCTTCTTGTCGAGCTTCTGCGCGGCGAGGGCGGCTGCCCCTGGGATCGCGAGCAAACCCACAAGAGCATACGCTCCGACCTTATTGAGGAGACATATGAGGTTATTGAGGCAATTGACACCCGGGACACCGAGCTTTTGCGCGAGGAGCTGGGCGATCTTATGCTTCAGGTTGTTTTCCACGCGCAGATAGAGGCTGAGGCCGGCGCTTTTACGCTTGAGGAGGTGACAAGCGGAATCTGCCGCAAGCTGATACACCGGCACCCGCACGTTTTCGGGGATGTTGATGCAGACACAGCAGAACAGGTGCTCTCAAACTGGGATAAAATCAAGAGCGAGGAGAAAAATCGCGATACAATAACAGATAAACTGCGCGCCATACCTCCGATGCTGCCGGCGCTGATGCGGGCGGCAAAGGTTGGTAAGCGCGCCGCTTCTTTTGATTTTTCCAGCTCTGCTTCTGTGCTGGACAAGCTCTATGAGGAGGCAGGTGAGGTTGGCGAGGCGATAGCGGCTGGCGATCAGGCGAGAATCGACGAAGAAATAGGAGATTTGCTCCTGACTGCGGCGAGCCTTGCGCGGCACTCCGGGGTTGACCCCGAGGCCTCTTTGAACCGCGCGACAGACAAGTTTATTGACCGTTTTGAGAAGCTTGAGCGCGAGGTTTTAGGCGCCGGAATTGATATGACAAACCTTCCTATGACCGAACTTGATAAAATATGGGGCAAAATTAAATAAAAAATTATTAAAAATGTTAAAATAACTATTGAATATGTGGAATATTAATGATATAATATATGCGCTGGCAGCTTTTGCAAAAAGCTGCGATGTCGCAACGGCAGGCTGGGACACGGGAAAATTATATTTGCGACTATGATATAGCAAATATTTATATATGCACTCTCTATTTCCGATTTTATACCTATAACGATTTTATAATGAAAGAGGTAGAAAAATGAACAAAGCTCAACTTATCAATGAAGTGGCTGCGGCGGGCGGACTAAAAAAGAAAGACGCGACGGCGGCTGTAGACGCCACAATCAATGCGATAGTGAAAGCTATCAAGGATGGTGACAGGGTGCAGATTTCGGGCTTCGGCACATTTGAAACCAAAAAGAGGGGCGCAAGAACCGGTCGCAATCCCAAAACCGGAGAGCCGGTTCTAATCCCGGAGAGCAGATACCCGGTCTTCACGGCGAGCAAGGCGCTTAAAAAATCCTTTAAATAATGCGGCTTGATAAATTTTTAAAGGTATCAAGGATAATTAAACGGCGCACCGTCGCAAATGATGCCTGCGATAACGATCATGTCACGGTCAACGGCAGGCGCGCCAAGGCTTCATATGACGTTAAAGGAAATGATATAATAGAGATTACATTCGGCCAGAGGACGCTCAAGGTTAGAGTGCTCGACGTCAGGGAACACGCCGCGAGGTCAGATGCGGCAGGGCTTTATGAGGTCATTGAATAATAAGGCGAGCATCCGCATATAGTTTATTGTCATAAACATATGCGGAGGTTTGTCATGAATATCGAAAAGCAGAGGCAGGAGCCGCAAAAAAAGCACGAATGCACAATAAGGTGCCGAGAACATATAGATATAACCGGCGTCAAGGAGGTCAGCAGCTTTGACGAAGGCGCGGTTATGCTCGTGACAGATTGCGGAGACATGACGCTTGAGGGTGAGGGACTGCGGGTTGGAACGCTTGACACCGACCGGGGCATAATTTCTGTCGACGGAACTATCAACGCGATATATTACACCGAGAGCCCAAGAAAGAAAAGCCGCGGCTTTTTCTCAAGGGGATAGTGAGCTTGTGCTTTGCCGCCCCGGATGTTGCAGGCGGCACTTCGGCGAGAGCCGAGCCGGCACAATACTCACAGAAAACAGAAAGGTGTGGTCGTAAATATGACTATAAGTCCGGCGGCGCTTGCTCGGATGTTTTTAGTTTCGCTTCTGTGCGGCGGGGCGCTTGAGATTGTTTGGGAATGCCTGGGGTTCATAGGCTTTGCTGTTCGATATAAAAGAAAGGGCGGCTCGGGGCGCACGGCAGACAGTCCTTTTGGTCTGATTATAATATTCATTAAGGATATTTTGTTTTTTACGCTGGCCGGAGCCGTTTTTTCGGTTCTTATCTACTGGGCAAACGACGGGCAGTTTAGATTTTTGGCGCTTGTCGGGGTTATAATCGGATTTATCATTTGCCACCGAACGCTCGGGCGGTTGATTCGCCTGCTTAATGAACAGATTGTCAAGCTGCTCTTCACCCTTTTGTCGATATTGTTTTATCCGGCAAGAAAGCTTATTGGTATTGCGGTGGCGCTTATCAGACGCGCGGCCGAGGCCGAGTGCCGCCGGCGCATGAGGTGCTACACAATGCGCGAGATAAGGGCGGTTGACGTTATTAAATTGCGCGGAATGCCGAGATAGAGAATAGTGGATAGTTAATAGAGAATAGTGGATGCGGGGGATATAAAAATGAAGGAAAATAAAGCGGCAAAGTACAGGCCGAATATGCTGCTCACGCTGCTGCTCGCGGCCTTTATGACCATATCACTCGGGGTTTTTATCAATAGCATCATGGAGTATAATGAGATCGGCAAGGAAATAGAGGTGGCTGAGCGGAATATTGAGGCCTGCGAGGCCGAGATAGGCGCGCTTGAACACGAATATGCCGCGCCGATTGACGACAAGTATATCGAGAGCGTTGCCAAGGATAAATTGGGGCTTGTGTTCCCGGATGAGATTATAGTATACAATGATGTAAATCAATGAGCGCCTGCAATTGCAGGCGCTCACGTCATTTTGCGGCGTGGCCGCTATTTTTTATCAGCTTGTCCATTTCCCTCATATATCGCTTGAGATTATCTGTTGCGCCGACTTGATCCCCGGCCGAGAGCAGATAGTAGATTTTCACCTTCGGTTCGGTTCCCGAGGTGCGGATGATGATAACATCCGAATTTTCAAGCCGCCAGCGCAGCACATCGGAACGTGGCAGGCCGGTCTCAGAAATTCTGCCGCTTGTAAGGTCGGTTATCTTGCCGCTAAGATAGTCGCTTATCTCGATTAGCCGAGCGCCTGCTATTTTCTCGGGTCTCTCGTTTCTGAGCGTGTGCATAAGGCTTGTCATCTTCCCGGCGGCGCTGTAACCCTCGAATTCTATCTCGGCGGTTCTCTCAAGCGAGAATCCGTACTGCCCGTAAAGTGCGGCGAGCGCATCGATAAGAGTCATGCGGCGGAGCTTGTAGTGCGCCGCCATCTCGCAGATGAGCGCCGAGGTAACTGCCGCGTCTTTGTCACGGGTGTGGACACCCTTGAGATAACCGTAACTCTCCTCGGCGCCGAAAATGAAAGATCCGCGCCCCTCTGCCTCTTTCTTTCTTATAGTTTCGCCTATATACTTAAATCCTGTGAGAACATTGTAAAGCTCAACTCCCCCGCTGCGGCAGATTTTTGCCATCAGCTCTGTTGTGACGATGGTTTTGACGGCATACGGTTCGTCGGGCATTGTTTGGTTTGCCCGATACGCTTTTATTATATAGTCTATAAGCAGCGAGGCCATTTGGTTGCCGGTGATGGCGGTGAAGGAGCCGTCGCACCCGCGCGCCATAACGCCGACTCGGTCGGCGTCGGGGTCGGTGGCGATAATCAGGTCGCTGCCGACGCGGTTTGCAAGAACTATTCCGGGTTCATACACCTCGGGGTATTCGGGGTTTGGGCGCGGGGTGGTTGGGAAGTTCCCGTCGGGCATTGCTTGCTCGGGAACGATATGAAGATTTTTAATGCCCACCATCTCAAGCGCGCGGGGGACAAGGCGATATCCGGCACCGTGCAGCGGCGTATATACGACGCTAAGTTTATCTGCGGCCTGTCTGATACAGTCAAGGTTTATCATTTGCGATTTGAGAGCTTTAAGATAAGCTTTGTCGATTTGCTCTCCTATAACGGTGATCAGGCCGCTGCGAATCGATCCATCAAAGTCGGCATATTTTATATCTTTGAAAATGTCGATTTTCGATATATATTCGGCAACCCGGCTTGAGATGTCGAGCGGGAGCTGCGCGCCGTCGTCCCAATAGGCCTTGTATCCGTTGTATTCGCTCGGATTATGTGAGGCGGTGATGTTTATCCCGGCAGTGCAGCCCAGATGACGGAGTGCGAAGGAAAGGGTTGGCGTTGGCCGGAGATCGTCAAAAAAATAGACCCGAATGCCGTTTCCCGCAAGAACCGACGCTGCCGCCCGGGCGAACTCTTTTGAGTTGTTCCGGCTGTCATATCCGACAACAACGCCCCGGTCAGCGCATCCGACCTCTTTGATATAGCGCGAAAAACCCTCGGTAGCCCGGGCAACGGTGTGTCTGTTCATTGCGTTTGTGCCGAGCATCATTCGTCCGCGCAGGCCTCCGGTGCCAAAGGTGAGGTCAGAGCTAAAGCGCCCGCTTATCTCGTCGGCACTGCTCCCGATAGATTCGAGCTCGCGGCGCTCGGCCGGGCTTAGAGTCGGCGAGGAAAGCCAATATTTATAAATCGACAAGCTGTCACGCATATCTGTGTTCTTGACCTTTCTGGATGAATAAAATTTGCATAGCGAAAACCAAAGTGCGAAAGAAGGAGCCGGGGAGGATTCCCCCAGCTTAATGTTTTAAAGTGTTTAGTATTAAGCGAAAGTTATTCTTTCCTCATGCCATAAGCTCAAAAAGACCTACCGGCGAATATTGAGCCGCGCTGAGCGAGAGGAAGAGGGCAAAGACAAGAATGCTCTCGATATCGCCCTGCAATATCGGGTGGAGGATGAAATTTGATTGATTGTAGCGCAGAGACACCGAGTCAATACGATAGACCGACAGCCCAAGTATCAGGGCGGCGTTCAGCATTTGGTCAATGGCAAGGGTGGGCGTGGGAGCAAAGCTGAATTCAAAGCAAAGCTCGTCCGCGCTGCCGGGAGAAGGGATTAACCGCCGCAAAAGGGCATAGCGCGTCTGTCTTGATTCGTCCTCTCCGTAAAGATCACAGGCGGCTGAGATTTTGAGATCGGTGCGGTCGATAAGAGAATAAAAGCTGAGAAGCTTTCCGTCGGGTGTGTTTTCAATCGGAAGAATGCAGGCATCAACCTCGCCCGCGGCGGTATCCTCGCACATCTCGGTGAATGAATTATAAATCCGCGCCCGGGCGTCCGGCATTTTTGAGGTGAAAATCTCATATGCCGCCGTTGAATATTGGTTTTCCACATAGGCTATGGTGCTCGCGCCTTGCTCCTGCCTGACGGTGAAGAGCAGGTCTTCCGGCTCGTATCCCGCCTCTCGCAGGCGGTTGCCCGCGCGGCGGCAGATGATAAGTTTGTCCTCTGTGGTAAACCTGTTAAGCCATTCGGCCTCTCTCATTGCCAGCGAGATGGCGCCGACCGCCTCTACGGCAGAGCCGGCGCTGTCTATCTCGGGCGCTATCCGGGATAGAATCTCATAGGCTTGCGAGAGTCTTAGCCTGTCGAGCTTTTTCTGCCGCTCCCAGATCTCGGTGAGATTGCCCGAGATAATCTCATCGGACTTGCGGCCGTTTGACCTTTCCATCAATCAATAGCTGCCGAGTATTTCATAGCTGTCGGCGAGGAAGGCGCTCATCTCGTTGGCATCAAGCCGGCGGTGAGCCATCAGCGAGAGCCGATAGATATAGCGGGCAGCAAATTCTGCCTTTTCGCTATCCTCGTCAATCAGCTTCTCAAGGCGGGCATAAACCGGTGAGGCGGTGTTGAGAATCAGGGTTTCCTCGGCAATGGCGGGCGAGGCTTCAGATTTTGTGACAAAGGAATAGGTTTTCATAAAGTCATCCATCCGGCGCTTTTCTTCGCTTAAATTGAGCAGGGCCGGAGCCGAGCCGTCGATAAGGCTCTCGAATCTGACATCGAGCTTATCGTTTCCGACAACACGCCGGAAAAGCCTGACTATATCCTTGTTTTCCTTTTTCTTTTTATTGTCCTCGCTCTCTTTGTCGGTCAGCGCCGAGATATCGGCGTCGACCCGCACGAATTTAAGCTTGTCATAAACATTCTCGGCGCTGGCAATGAACTGTGCGTCGATAAGCTGGTCGAGCAGTGCAACCTTTATTTTGTTTTTATTGTAGAGCGAGATATATTGAGCCTGCTGAGCTGCGTCTGTCGCGTAATAAACGGTGGCGGGAGCCTTCTTGTCGCCCTCATTTGCCGACTCACGATATTCGTCTATTGTAACGCACGAATTATCTGTTAAGCGAAGGAGAATAGAGTCTTTTACGCGGTCAAAAAATTTCCGGTCGCGCACCGAGGCGTATTCGATAAAGACGCGGATGTCTCCCCAAATCCTCTCGTATTCCTCGCGGCTGTTTGCGGCAAGACTGTTAATCTTATCGGCTATTTTTTTGACAATATGCGCCGACACCTTTGAGACATAAGTATTATTCTGAAGGTAACTGCGCGAGACATTGAGGGGAAGCTCGGGGCAGTCTATAACGCCTTTGAGCATAAAAAGATAATCGGGAACAACCTCTTTTACATTGTCTGCAACAAAGACTTGATTGTAATAAAGCTTTATCTGCCCTTCTATGCTCTCGTATTCAGAGCGGATTTTGGGGAAGAAGAGTATCCCGCGGAAATTGAGCGGATAGTCGGCATTGATGTGAATGCTAAAGAGGGGATTGTTAAAATCGCCGAAAACCTTGTGGTAAAATTCATTGTATTCCTCCTCGGTGCAGTCGGACGGTCTTTTCTGCCAGAGGGGGGAGGTTGTGTTAACCGGTTCGCGAGGGGTCTTGTCGTCTTTTTGGTCGCCATCGCTCTCGCCCTCAAGATAGATATTGTAGGGCATGAAGGCGCAGTATTTTTCGAGCATTGAGCGTATTTTGCTCTCGTCCAGATATTCGGCCTCTTCCTCGGTGATGTGCATAATCACAGAGGTGCCGCGCTCAGACCTGTCGGCCTCCATAAATTCATATTCGCCGCTCTCCGAGCAAATCCATCTCACAGCCGGCGCGCCTGTGTGAGATTTTGAGATAATCTCGACCTTGTCCGACACCATGAAGGAGGAATAAAAGCCAAGCCCGAAATGACCTATAATACCACCCGACGCTGCGCCCGAGGAGGAACCCTCATATTTCTCAATAAATTCAAGCGCACCCGAGAGGGCAATCTGGCAGATATAGCGCTCTATTTCGTCTTCACTCATGCCAAGGCCGTTGTCCTCGACCACAAGCTTTCGTGCTGTTTTGTCAATGCGCACGACTATTTCATATTGGTCTTGATCCGAGGCCTCGGCCTTGCCGAGCGAGACCAGGCGCTTCATTTTTGTTATAGCGTCGGTGGCGTTTGACACTATCTCGCGCAGGAAAATATCCTTTTCGGAATAAAGCCATTTTTTTATAATCGGGAAAATATGCTCTGTTTCAACAGAGATTCCGCCGCTCCCCCGCACTTTGTCCGCGGTATTATCGGCGCTGAAAATTTTTTCGTTTTCTACACTCATTTCGTACACCTCATCTATATTAATTTTATTATTTTTTCCTTGAAAAAAGTTTCCTTAGCCACTGGCCAATCTTCTTGAAGAAGCGAGAAATTAGTTTTTTGTCGGTTCGCGTTCCATATTCCTCGTTTACAATCAGAGCATCGTCTGAATAATACTCGGCAAGCGACACCGACATCCCCTTGTTCTTCAAGCTCATATTCACAAGCCGACGGATAATCTCGCCAACCACCACAAAGACCGGCACGCCGAGGATCATGCCGATAACCCCGAAATAACCTCCCATTATGATGATGGCGCAGAGCACGCCGAAAGAAGTCATCCCGGTTGTTGAGCCGACAAGTTTTGGAAGCACGATATTGCCGTCAATCTGCTGGATTAAGAGGAGAAGAACGGCGAACAGCAAGAGCTTGCTCGGGTCGGAGATAAGCACGATAAAGCCTGCCGGTATGCCGCCGATAAAGGGGCCGAAAACCGGAATTATATTTGTGACGCCGATCATAAACGATAGCAGCAGCGCATAGGGCATACCGGCGATACTGAACACGATGCCGCATTCGATAGTAACAAGGAGCGCATCGAGCAATTGAGCCTTGATATATCTGCCGAAGGTGACATTCGTAAATCGCGTCCATTCAACGAGTGCGTCGCTGCGCTCCTTGTTGAAGATGGCGGCTGAGAGCTTTTTGAGCTGGGCGGCGAGGCGCTCCTTAGAGCTGAGGATGTATATCGAGATGAAAAGGCCGAGAAGCGTGTTTTTAACGCCGGTGAGAACCGATTGTCCATAATTCTTGACTATTTCTCCGACCCGTGACATAAGATTCGAGGTATCGGTGAACCATTCGGTGACCTTTGCCTGTAGTTGTTCTAATTTTATATATTCGCCGATTTGGTCGTTGTCTATCGAAGCGTCAAACCTTGTTATAACTCGGTTGACGTAATTTATAGCCTGCGTGGTATAGGAGCTTAGATTCTCGGTAAGGTCGTTATAGCTGTTTTTTATTTGAGGAACGGCGATTAGCAGAATTGTGGTTATAACAAGGGTTAAGAGCAGGTATGTGGAGACTATTGACAGCACGCGGCGAAGCTGCTTTATGCCGATAAATTTGAACATTTTTTTCTCAAAAAAGCTTAGAATCGGCGAGCATAGATAGGCAATCGCGGCTCCGACTATCAAGGGGGCGAGTACCGACAGGGTGTTGTTTATCCAGAGTGAAATCTCTCGATTGTTTATAATGATAGTGAGCAGCAGCGCGAGCACTGCATAAACGGCAACCGAGATAGCGATAACCGTGTTTCTCTTACTCCAGTTAAAATTAAACATCTCTATTCCCCCATGTTTTTGCCGTAGGCATTATTATACATATATACTATGTATTATATACCATTTCGGGTTTTTAGTCAACATTATTAAAGGTCTTGATTAATTATTTCTTGATTTTGGGTGGCGGTTGTGGTATATTGTAAAACGAGCATTACGCTATTTATTAGGATGGTCATAAAAAATGAAAACTATTATAGAAGCGGCGCCCGCTAAAATAAATCTCTATCTTGACATTGAGTCAAGGCGGGACGACCGATATCACAATATTAAAAGCATCATGCATTCGATAACCCTTTCTGACAGCGTGATAATCAAGCTCGGCCGAGAGGGGAGAAGAATCGGCGTTACCTGCGACGACCCGGAGATACCGGGCGGGGAGGGGAATATCGCATATCGCGCAGCCGACCTCTTTCTTGGGATGGCGGGAGTTGACTGCTCGGTTGATATAGAGATACAGAAAAACATACCGGCCGCCGCCGGGCTTGGAGGTGGGAGCAGCGACGCGGCGGCCGTGCTTCGCGGACTTAACAAGCTGCTCGGCCGCCCTTTTAGCTATGAGGGGCTCTGTCGGATGGGTGAGAGAATCGGAGCCGACGTACCCTTCTGCATTGCCGGCGGCTGTGCCGAGGCAGGGGGAATCGGGGAAAAATTACAAGGATTGCCGACAATGCCCGAGGTAAGCATTGTGGTGTCTTGCGCCGGAAAGAAGATAAGCACGCCCGAGGCCTACCGACTGCTCGATGAGGCACATGGTAATTTTGAGAACAGGAAACCGCAAGAAGGGCATTATGCGCTTGCTGCGGCAGTCGCGGCGCGCGACATACGAGAAATTGCCGGGCTGCTCTACAATATTTTTGAGGACTGCATACTGCCCCGGCATACCGAGGCAGCTGAGATAAAAGAGACTATGCTCGGCTCGGGTGCTCTGGCAAGTCTTATGAGCGGCAGCGGCCCGGCCGTTTTCGGAATTTTTGCAGACTCTGACAGCGCCGCTTTTGCAATGAGGGAGCTTGAGAGCAAAAAATATTCGGCTCTCTCATGTTTTCCGGCCGGAGCGTTGGCACTGTGAGATAGGGCTTTTGAATATAATAAAATGTCCGGCGCATTGCCGGAGAGAGGCGGGCTTTGCTATGAGGGATGAATATCACGGCAGGGGATACGAGGAGCTTTATTGGGATTATGTTGACTTTTCAAACTATGTTTTCGGTTTTAACGGGGACAGTAAAAATTTTGTCAAGCTGCTCCCTAAGGTTTTCAAGCCTGAATATGAGCCGGTAAAAAGCTCATATGTCACGCTGATTGACGGCCGATTAAAGGCCTCGATTGGTGCTTTTGACCACGAGATAACTGTTGCGGGCGAGCTTTTGCGTTGCCGCGGGATTGGAAATGTGGCTGTTCATCCTTTTGCGCGGTCAAAGGGATATATGCGGAAGCTGATGGAAATGGCGATTGACGATATGGTCAGCGACCGGATTGATCTCTCAATTCTTGGCGGGCGGCGGCAGAGGTATAATTACTTTTCCTATGAAAAGACGGGCGAGGCGCTGCGATTTGTTCTAAACGCCGATAATATGCGCCACTGCTTCGGAGCCGACCGCTCGGCTCGGCACACGGTGGATATCGTCAGCATCTCTCCGGGAGACCTGGATGTGCTCTCAAAGATAGCCCGACTGCTCGCCGGGCGCGACTATGCCCCGATAAGGCCGGAAGAGAAGCTCTATGACATACTCACCTCATGGGAAAGCGTGCCATATGCCCTTTTCAAGGGCGAAAGATTTGCAGGATATCTTATATATAAAGCAGACGAGATAAGCGAAATAATGCTATCCGATCAAGCCGACTTTGAAGACGCGATAATCAGCTTTTATGATAAGCGAAAGCTTAAAAATCTTAGCATTGTTCTCCCGCCCTTTGAGCCCGAACTTATCGGGCGGCTATATCGCATCTCGGAGGGATATACCATAGGCTCTTCAAAGAGTTTTTCAGTGCTTAATTTCAGGCGGGTGACCGAGGCCTTTCTCAAACTCAAGCTGAAATATGAAACCCTGCCCGACGGCGAGCTGCGGCTCAAAATTCACGGGAGAGCCGGTGAGGAAAATATTGTAATAAGGGTAAGGGGCGGCGTTGGAAGCGTTTCGGAGGTTGGCACCGAGCCTTTCGGTGGCACCGGACCTTCCGACGGCATCGGGCCTTCCGACGGCGTCGGTGTGTGCTGCCTTGAGCTTGGACATATCGACGCTATGAACCTTCTCTTCTCGCCATATTGCCCCGGGCGGTCAGCGCTTCCGGCCGCCGCGCGGCTCTGGCTGCCGCTTCCCCTTTGGCTTTATAAGGCCGATGCTGTTTGATTGTTATCGTCTTGAAAAGTTGCCGCGGAGAACCAAGGTTCTCCGCGGCGACTTTTCATCTTTTATATAATCAATTTAATCAATACCTGCCGGTATAGCCCGATTCGGGCGGGTCGGGAAAGTAGGTGGTTTCGGTCTCGGTCGGGACTTCGGGCTCGGCCGTTGTGGCGGGTGTTGATATTTGGTCGGGCGTTTGAGTGGTGACGGGCGCGGAGGATGTTACAGTCGACAGGGATGTGTCGGTTTCGCCACCTGCGGGAGGCGTAGTAGCAGGGGCGGTGACGTCGGGCAGGGTTGAGATTGTATCGCCGCTTGTATATTCCAGAGAGGACGAGGCGCTTGTATCTGTCTCTTCTTCGGGCGGATTTTTTACAAGGATCAGTCCGGGAGGATTTTTTTCATTGCAGGAGACCATTATAAAAAGGACGGCGATTATGCAACATACGGCAAATGTTTTTTTCATCAGAACCCTCCATTTTATATATACGCTACAATTATACTTCATAAAAAACCCGGTGTCAAGGGGAATGCTATTTATTGTATTGCTTTTGTTTTTGTGTTGTGATATAATTAAACAATAGAAGCACATTCCGTCGGTAATGCCGCCGGAAAACTATAAAAACAAGGCCGCTCTCGGGCGGCACGGGAGATAAAATGTTTTTTGACAGAGTGGCAAACCTTTATGTATATCTTATCTCGGTTTATGAACTGAGCGGAGCCGTCTCTAACATTATTATGATTTCTTTTATAATTATCTCGATGGCGCTGCCGTATATGCTCGGCAGCGTAAACTTCGGGATATTGATTTCTAAATATAAATATAAAAAAGATATCAGGGAAGAGGGAAGCGGAAACGCAGGCGCTACCAATATGTTGCGGGTCTTTGGGCGGGGAGCTGCCGCCTTCACTCTTGCCGGGGATGTGATAAAGTGCATTGTTGGAGTGATTATCGGGGGCTTGCTTATCGGCCTTGAAGGGGCGAGTATTGCAGGGCTTTTCTGCGTTATGGGGCATATTTTCCCTTGCTGGCATAGGTTTAAAGGGGGCAAGGGAGTCGCCGCCGCTGCGGCGGTTGCTTTTATGATAAGCCCGCTGACCTTCGCTGTTCTTTTGATTGTTTTTCTTATAATTCTGTTTTCGACAAAATTTGTATCGCTTGCCTCGGTTATGAGCGCGCTGCTCTTTCCGCTATTTCTAAACACTATCGCCGGAGAGGGGCCTCATGTCCTGGCCTCATTCGCCATAATGGCGGCGGTGGTTTTTATGCACCGGAGCAATATCAAGCGCCTGCAAGAAAAAACCGAGCCGAAATTAGAGCTCTTTGGCAAAAAGAAAAAGGATGAGGAGCCGGCCAAGGGAGAGTCTGCTGATGAGCAAGAAGAGCCCACCCCCAAAAGGCTTATAACCAAAAACACTTCAAAAAAGAAGCTGAACAGAAGAAAATAATACTGTGTGCGTTAGATTTATATATAAGTGTATAAAAACAAGAGGTATATTTCCATGATTCTCGGAATTGATATAGGAACCTCGGCCTCTAAGGTTGCTGTGTTTAATAGCGTCGGGCAGGCAATAGTATGTTCTTCTCACGAATATCCGACACATTACCCTTTTGCCGGGTGGGCGGAACAGAATCCGGATGATTGGTGGGAAGCAGTCTGCGCCGGAATACATGAGGTGCTTTGCCGCGTGGATGCTGCACAAATCAAGGCAATCGGCATTGCCGGGCAGGGCTGGTCTGCAATACCGGTAGACAGGGAAGGCAGGTGCCTTTATCGCTCGCCGCTATGGTTTGACACGCGAGCACATGAAATATGCCGCGACATAAAAGAAAAGATAGGATTTGAGAGAATATTTTCGGTTGCGGGCAATGATTTTTTGCCGTCTTACACGACTCCTAAAATGCTGTGGTTAAGAGCGCGGGAGCCTGAGATTTTTAATAGAACATTTATGTTTTTGCAGAGCAACAGTTTTATCGGGATGAAATTGACAGGCGTTATGTCTCAGGATTTATGCAGTGCCTACGGACTTCATTTTTTTGATATGAAAAAGCTTGCTTATGACCGGCAGCTTGCCGAGCAACTTGAACTCTCGGCAGACATGGTTCCGAAGATTTGCGCCTGCCATGATATAATAGGCGAGGTGACAAGAGAGGCTGCGTCTCTTACCGGGCTACGGGCGGGAACGCCGGTTGTCGCGGGAGGGCTTGACGCCGCCTGCGGCGCGCTTGGAGCTGGAGTTTACAGAAAGGGAGAGACACAGGAACAGGGCGGAACTGCCGGAGGAATGAGCATCTGTGTTGACAGCGCGCTGTCTCACCCGAGGCTTATACTCTCAACCCATGTAGTACCCGATTTATGGCTGCTTCAGGGCGGCACTGTCGGGGGCGGGGGCTGCATAAAATGGTTTGCCCGGGAGCTTGGCGGAGGCAAAAGCTATTCTGAGCTTGACAATGAAGCCGCAGCCATCGCGCCCGGCTCGGATGGACTTATATTTCTCCCATATATGGCGGGCGAGCGCTCTCCGATATGGAATCCCGATGCAAAGGGCGTCTTTTACGGGCTTGATTTCAGAAAAACGCGCGGACATATTTACCGGTCTGTGCTTGAGGGGGTTGCATTTTCTTTGCAGCACAATCTTATCACCGCAAGACACGCCGGAGCCGAGGTAGACCTGTTGTTGTCAATAGGCGGCGGGGCAAACAGCCGAGTGTGGACACAGATAAAAGCGGATGTGACCGGGAAGGTAATAGAGGTGTCTTCCTCCGATAACGCAACGGCCCGCGGCGCGGCAATTCTTGCGGGCGTGGGAACGGGTGTGTATTCCGGCTTTGAGGAGGCGGTGATGACTACTGTGAAAACAACAAAAAGATATTTTCCTAATGAGAAAAACCATAGGATTTACAAAGAATGTATGGAGAGATATTTAGAGCTTTCCGCCAATTTATCGGCGAGATTGTGAATAAATACCCAAAAGAAACAGGAGAACACCAAAAAGATGAAAACAACAAAGACCTTGCTGTCGCTTCTGATTGTACTTGCACTTGCTTTAGGCTTTTCGGCTTGCGGACCTCAGACCGACGATCCATCGACCGACACTCAAGGCGTCAATGACAGCACGAATATTGGCGATGATAACACAACAGATAAAGAACCGGATGGAACAGAAGAACCGGAGGTAACAAAAAAATTGAGAGTGCTTTTTCTTGGTAACAGCCTTGTTTATTACAACGATATGCCCACCATGTTTGAAATGCTTGCAAAATCTGCGGGATATGAAATTGATGTTGAATCGGTTACAAAGGGCTCGGCCACAATGTCGCTCTTTGCCGATAAAAACACCGATATCGGCGCGGCCGCTTATGCGAAGCTGACAGGAGAGAATTGGGACTATGTAATCATTGAGCCTTCAAGAAGGATCACTCCTTTTGAGAACACCGTCCTTGAGGCTGAAATAGCGGCGGCTAAGGTTCTGACCGGTCTTGCCAATGACGCGGGCGCCGAGACACTTCTTTACACAGTTTGGGGAAACAACGACGGCTCGCTAACTGTTTATGAGGCGACGACGGGGTCTGCCACGACCTCAAAGCGAACGGAGTCCATTTCTCGCGTTAAGCACAGCGAATTTATGCGATTGGCATCAGAAAAGGTATCCGAGGCAATAGGCGGAGCTAAAATAATCGACTCAGGCTATGCCTTTGAAAACCTTATAGCCTCAAATCCCGAAATAAATCTATATCATTCCGATCTGAAGCATCCGTCTCCCGAGGGCTCATATCTTGCCGCCTGCACGATTTTCTCAACGATATACGGCAAGAAAACGCAAGGGAACAAATATACAGCCAATCTTGCCACAGCCGAAACGCTCCAGGGTGTGTCTGATGAAACTGTGATAAATAAGCTGGTTCCAGTTCTTGAGGAAATCACGGAAACTACCGGAAATGAATTTAATCTTCTTGTTATCGGATCAAATCTTATGGATAACTACTCGATGACTAACGTTTTGGCAAACATAATGAGGGAGGCCGACGGTACTGAGCTCAACTCTTCAAACTACCTTCACGGCTCATTTGTCTTTGCAATGCTTGCCGAGGAAGCGACCGATCTTGGCGTGAGAAAAGCGCTTGAAGAGAAAGATTGGGATGCGATTGTTATCCAGCTAAGCCGCAGGAATACCAAGTCTGCCGCCGACGTTGCTCAAAACGAAATGGCCTCGCTTGCAAAAATCATGCCGATTTTGCTCCAGGAGACGCCCGATGTCTTTATATTTACGCTTGACAGCTCGGCAAATCCGGCTATTTTCTCGGCGGCCAACAATATAAAAACATATGATAAGACAAGCCAAACCGAAACATATTCAGCCGGCGTGGGCACTGCTTATTTCTCGCAGATTGCTCTTGAAATGGCCGCCGCGCTTGATTGCGACACCATTTTGTACGGCGAGGCATATCACAAACTCTCACCGGCAACCAAAGAAAAGGTAGGATATCTGCAGGCCTGCTGCCTTTACTATTCTTTGTTCGGCAAGGAAATCCCCGAGACTGTTACCGCACAAAACGGGCTTTCCGATGCTGATGCCGCTGCTGTTCGCTCATACGCTAAGGAGTTTTGCCTTGGATAACACAGAACAGAGTTTTATATTGCTAATAGGCCGTGTCAGGCTCATGGTCAGAAAAACACGATGAACAACAACAACAAGCGAGCCGCATATATTGCAATAGCTATTAATTTTACATATTATCTTGCCCGCGCGTGCAGTAAAAAATATGTTTTAGGACTTGCTGTTTTATACGGCCAGTCAAATGCAGTCGCAGGATTTGTCTATTCTCTCTATACAATAGTCCAGCTTTTGGCCGCGCTTCTTGTCGGCAGGCTTGCAGACAAATACGGCAACAAACCGCTGCTTATATCAGGCTCGGCATCTATGGCTGCGGGAGCGCTTGCAATGGCGTTTTCAACAAATATCTATATGGCTGCGCTCGGAAATATCCTGCTCGGAGCGGCGCACGGCCAGATATTGATTTCATCGCAGTCGGTTGTGGTTGCGGTTGATAATCCTGACGATAAATCAAGGTTTGCGGGGTATTTTTACTTTTCAAATGCCCTCGGTGGTTTTATCGGAGGTGCGGCGGGCGGATACCTGCAGCTATGGGACAACCATCTCGGTTTTCTCGGAGCGGTGGCAGCGGCGGTGGCAACGCTTGTTTTTGCTTTTGTTATTCCGAATATCCGCAATCCAGAGAGTAGCGGAGGGAGATCGGGCGCATTGAAATTCCTGAGCGACAGATATGTGCTTGCGAATATCATTCTTTCGGCAACCGTATTATTTTGTACAGACGTTCTTGACGGGTATCTTACCGAGCACTGTCGCGAGGTGATGATATCCGAAATTGCGATTGGGTGGATTTTTGGCGTCTACAATATTGCCACTTGCGCCATACGACCCTTCCTTGGAACGCTTTCAAAGAAAGTCGGACTGTCAAGAACATTCACCGTTTGCTTGATTCTTGGCGGCATCTCGCTGATTGCAACAGGATTTATAAGGTCGGTATGGTCTGCCTTGGTGGTGGTCGCGATAGTCGGAGTTACGGTCGGACTGATGAACCCGATAACTCTTTTGACAATATCGGCCGTTGCCGCTCCCGACAAGCGAGCGCAGGTGCTGTCGCTCCGCATTGTGGCAAATGCAGGCGCACAAACGCTCAGTACAAATGTATATGGAGTTATAGTCGGGATTGTCGGCAGCTATGCGCCCATCTTTTTTATCAGCGGCGTACTTATGCTGCTGGTATCAGGTCTGGCGCACAAATATGAGAAGCCGAGCAAACTTGAGGAGAAGGGTCAGGTCTGAGGAAAATAATTTTGCTATTGAACAATCGGGGGCTGTAACAAAACAGCCCCCTTTTTTGCGCAAGGCTTCTAATGCCTGTCAATGCGGCCTCACACCGGCGAGGGGGGTTATTTATTTACGGGTCACGGCGCATTCTTGTCTTACTGTGCGCTCGCTTTAAATAGGCTTACATTGGTTGACTTAAATATATTTTGCATTTCCTCGGGAATTGCTGCCGTTTCCTCGGTGATTATCGCGTCGATTTCTGTTAAGTCGGCGAATTTATAGGTTGAACGAATATCAAATTTACTCGAATCGGCAGCAATATAAATCAGTTGGGAATGGCTTATCATAGTTGACATTACTAAGCCCTCGTCAACATTCGATGTCATCAAATCCCTGCCGCTGATGGCCGAAACACTGTGAAATGATTTTGTGAAAGAAAATCTTTTGAGCATTTCAACGGCGATAACTCCGCCGGTATAATGCTCGTCCGGCTGTATAGCGCCGCCGAGAATTATCACCTCTCCCGAGATGGCATTCTGGCGTATCCGCTTTTGAAGGATTGATGCGACATTTATCGAATTTGTGACAATCACAAGATTTCGCTTGGATATCAAGCCCGCAAGAATTTCCATGGTGCTGCCGCTTGAGATGGCTATGCTGTCGTTGTCTTCAATAAGCTTTGAAGCTATATATTCACCTATGATGCGCCTTTCGGCGTGGTTTTTATAGCACCGGATATCATATGAATCCTCTCGCATTGGAAACTGAAGCGGAACCGCGCCCCCGTGAACCTTTTTTAGCAGCTTTTTGTCGCAGAGGATATTTATATCGCGGCGGATTGTTTCGATTGAAACGCTGAATTTTCGCGCCAGCTCGGGAATTGAAACAACACCGTTCTTCAAGGCCTGTTCTTTTATCAATCTTTGTCTTTCGGATGTCAGCATATTGTCCTCCTGATATGTAAAATGTTTAATTATTATTGTGCCTTATAATTCTATTATATATTTAAAGTCACGAATAGTCAACAATATATATTGAAAACCAGTCAATATCGAGTGTATTTTTGAATTTGGTGATGATATATTGCGACAATATAGTTGACAAATTAAATATTATGATGAATTATTTTCGAATCTATTGACAAGCTGAACAAAGTGTGCGATAATTAAGTTTAGAAAAAGAATGTGTTTTGAGCCCTTCAAAGGGCAAATACATCAAGAAAAAGGAAGGTTAGGGAAATGAGAATTAAAAACGAACTTCACTGGTTTCGCGTAGAACCTCTGGTCTACAAAGTGGGGGTTGAATCACAAATTACAATTTGTGCAAACGATCCGAAACACAGCTTTGAAGAAGAGCAACTATACCGGGTTGAAATTCGCCCTCTAACAAGGTACGGAAATGCAAAGGCATCGGGCGGCCCGATAGATGCAAAGGGAAAAGACGGAAAACTTATTTTTGATTATACATTTGATAAGGAAGAAGAATATTATCTGCGGATATTCCGGCAGGAAGAAGATAAAAGGATGGTGCAGTTGTCGGTTTATGCGCTAAGAGAGGATTTATATCAACGCCGTCCGCTGCGCGGAGATTTGCACATACACAGTTGCCGTTCGGACGGCAGGGAAAGCCCGGCCGTTGTAGCCGCCAACTATCGCTCTGCCGGTTTTGACTTTATCGCTCTTACCGACCACCACCGCTTTGCGCCCTCGCTTGAGATGATTGAGGCATTTGCGGGCTGCAAAATCGGGATGACAATGATGACAGGGGAGGAGGTTCATTCCCCGGATAATTTCGTGCATATTCTCAATGTGGGCGGAGCGTACAGCGTCAATGATATTTTTGCGAATGATAAAGAGGCATATTATAATGAAGTTGCAGATATTGCAAGCTCACTTGATTTTGTGCCTGAAGTGTATAAGTTTGCATATGCGGCCTGTGTTTGGGTGTCAGGTAAAATAAGGCAATCGGGCGGAATCGCGATTTTCGCACATCCTCATTGGATGAGGGATGTTTACAATGTTCCCGACGAATTGACCGAGGCGCTCTTTAACAATAATGTTTTCGATGCTTTCGAGCTTATAGGCGGCTTCAATCTGCTTGATAACAATATACAGATTGCTCTATATAACGAAATGCGCTCTAAGGGCTTGAAAATTCCGATTGTCGGCTCGAGCGACTCACATACAACCATTAATAATCCGGCAGTGTTTAACGCGCGTTATACCGTAGTATTCGCCAAGGACAACTCGCCCGCGGCAATAAAAGAAGCAATACTTGACGGGTGGTCGCTGGCTTATGAGGAATTCTACCCATCCGACTACTATATGGGACATGGCTCTTATCGCCTGTGTATGTATGGCAAATTTCTGAGAGAAAACTATTTTCCGATTATGTCTGTTTTTGGTGCCGAGGAAGGCTTGCTTATGAGGGAGCATATCTGCGGCGACGAGGGGGCAAGGGATAGACTTAACCAATTGACCAAACGAACAGAGAATTATTATAAAAAAATGTTTGGAAAGAGCTGAACCATTTCTAATTGGGGGTCGGGGTGAGGTGATTTGGTATGAAGTTAAATGTTATAATTAGGTACAATTACTCGGCATTGCCGATAAAAATTTGTTGAATTATGTTGAATATTGAACTTAACCCACAAGGAAATTTTTAAGCGATATTTTGAGCAAAAGGCACGTGATTGTTAACCTGACGCAGTCGTGAAATCCCGTTATTTTGGCGTATTTTTTCCGGTTTACAGTCACTCGGTGGAATTTTTAATCCTGTGCTGTTTTTATGCTTTTTTGACCTCATTTTTGCGATTCACCGAAACAAGAAAAGCCTATAAACGTAATGTTTATAAGGCTTTTTGTTGTGATAATAATACCAAAAGTAAGGGAATTAAGGATATTGATACCAAATGTAAACCTAAAGGGCGCTCAACAAACTGAGTTTTATAACATTTTCATATAAACAGTATCCTTGTTTTTAGCTTTACACGCTGAACATTTCTTATATCCGTTTTTTAAGTAAAAATTATCGGCAGTGTCTGTTGTTAAAATGATGGTAAGAATATTTTGCTTTTTGAATTCATTTTCTGCTAATTCTAATAATTCTGTTCCATGTCCCGAATTGCGGTATTCTTTTGCAACCCAAAATTCTCTAATGAATCCGCATGTTTCTTCGAAAAACCAACTTGTAAAATTGATAGGAACATATTGTATAAAGCCAACAATATCATCTCCTATTATACGCAAAATAGCAGTGTTTTTACCCGCGTTCATCTCTTGAAATAGACCATCCCAATTTTCGACTGTTATACCAAGTTCAAAAAAGTATTTTTTAAATGCAGTTTGAAAATGATCAGTGGTAAAATCGGACACAAAAAAATCGTTTTGTTTACTTGTGTTTTTCATAATAATGCTCCTTTAAATAATAAATCGGTTTCGACAAAACCGAAACCGAATATATTTCCGTGCAGCATTATTTAAATATAATAACGGTGAACAGAATGGTATCTGATTTTGTCGGCTATGAAAATCATTTTGTTCACCTCACTTTCTCAATAATCTTATTTATTATATCAAAAAACCATTGTCATGTCAAGTATATTACACATCACATAATCACTACTTCAATATTACCTCTACCGCAGGTGCGTCTCATAAAAAAAGCACTTCTTTAGAAGTGCTTTTTTATCAAGATAGAGCAAAAAGTATCGATTTCAAGGTAGATACAGCAAAAAGTACACCAAAATCTGCTTGACAAACCGGGATTTACAAGTCTAATGAGTCTGCACCGCTAATGAGTGCATTTTTGACTTTTTCCAAAGCTTTTGTTGCTTCGTCTTTAGTCTCGTAAATATAAATTATGTCCCATGAATCTATTCTGGTTTGAATGGAAAGTCCCCAGCCAACAGGATAATAATTTCCGCTAAATTTGCTTGTATCTTCCACGCGCAATCCACCATAGCAAAGAAGGACTTTTGTTTTATCAGGACTTGTCAGGCTCATCTGCTTTTGTGAAATAACACGAGTCCCGTCAGGAAGAATAAAACCATACTTCGATAAAAAATTCTGTATTGCATTTTCAACGGATGACTCTACTGAATTTTCAAGAGAATCGGTTAATTCTTCAAATTTTTCTTCAATAGAATCTTCTAAAGTAGTTGACAATTCCTCGAGCTTACCTTCAAGAATCTCCTCAATTTTTTGATTATCACAATTCATTTTGCTTTCCCCCATAAATTCAGGTTTGTCCATATCATTCAAAAATATCATACTACAGTTTAATCGTAAAAGCAATAACCACTTTTATCATGGTAGACAAAAGTGGTTTTTATGTTGGCTCCCCCTGCTGGGCTTGAACCAGCGACAACTCGGTTAACAGCCGAGTGCTCTACCGACTGAGCTAAGGAGGAATGTAAAAGGGATATATGAGGAAAGCATATATCCCATCTACCCGCTATTAC
>JBNRMS010000027.1:0-13904 GCA_050309735.1 Eubacteriales bacterium | reverse complement strand
CCCCCCGACTGAGCATCCCCCGGAGCACCACGCCCGGGTAGCGGAGAGGAAAAAACCTCAAGCGAACCGCGAAAAAAAGCCCCGCGCCGACAAGCAGAAGCGGAACCGCCGTTCCGAATATATATTTATTGAAGAATTCAAGCATGGTGCCCTCAATCAGATATATTGTTTTGGAAAAATATATAAAACAAGGTGGAAATAATTTGGGCGGTGTGGTATAATTATCAGGCATCCGATACATATTTAACCGAGAGGGATTGCGCCTGGCGGCCAGACCGCACGATAATTAGCCTATATTGCGGCCGCCCGCGACGACTGCGGCGGCCCTTGACTATATTTTTATGCGGCTCAGCCTTCCTTTATTACCTCTTGGGTCGAATCTTAGCAGACGCATTGGCAATCAGCAAGGACAATTGTTAACATTTTGTGAACTTTGCGCCTTTTCTATTGATTTTCCCGCTATTTGGTATTAAAATAAGAAAGCCGATTAGCACTCCTGCAAATTGAGTGCCAACATCACACAATATTTAGATCCTAAAAATTAATGGATATATACTTTCAAGGGAGGAACAGTAAAATGAAAATTATACCGCTTTCAGACAGAGTTGTAGTTAAGCTTGTCGAGGCAGAAGAAAAAACCAAGACGGGCATAATCCTGACCGCTTCGGCGCAGGAAAAGCCGCAAATCGCCGAGGTTATCGCGGTGGGTCCGGGAGGGCTTGTCGACGGTAAGGAAGTAGTTATGACCGTTAAGGTCGGCGACAAGGTTATCACATCCAAATACGCCGGAACCGAGGTCAAGGCCGACGGTGTTGAGTACAACATTGTGCGTCTGGGCGACATTTTGGCTATTGTAGAGTAATTTAATTATTTAAGGAATTTAATTCAGGAGGACTAAACTATTATGGCAAAAGAATTAATTTACGGAATTGAGGCGAGAAGCGCCCTTGTGCGCGGCGTCGACAAGCTTGCCGATACAGTCAAGATTACGCTGGGGCCGAAGGGCAGAAATGTTGTGCTTGATAAGAAATACGGCTCCCCGCTTGTTATTAACGACGGTGTTACAATCGCCAAGGAAATAGAGCTAGAGGATGCCACCGAGAATATGGGCGCACAGCTCATCAAAGAAGTCGCCACCAAGACTAACGATGCCGCCGGCGACGGCACAACCACCGCCACCCTGCTCGCGCAGGCTTTTGTTCGCGAGGGAATGAAAAATGTAACCGCAGGCGCAAATCCGATGATTATCCGCAAGGGTATCAAAAAGGCTGTCGACCGCGCGGTCGAGTGCCTTCTTGCAAACTCAAAGCCGGTCAGCGGCCCTGAAGATATCGCCCGGGTCGGCACCATTTCAGCGTCTGA
This sequence comes from Eubacteriales bacterium, assembly GCA_050309735.1. GTDB lineage: Bacteria > Bacillota > Clostridia > Oscillospirales > CAG-272 > UMGS1002. Next base: position 12,542 of record JBNRMS010000027.1, on the reverse strand, counting down.
CGAGGTGATAGGTCAGCTTATTGCAGACGCAATGGAGAAGGTGACAAGTGACGGCGTTATCACTGTCGAGGAATCAAAATCGGCTGACACCTATTCAGAGGTCGTTGAGGGTATGCAGTTTGACCGCGGGTATCTCTCGCCCTACATGGCAACAGATATGGATAAAATGGAGGCCATCATCGACGATGCCCTCATTCTCATAACCGACAAAAAGATTTCAAATGTTCAGGAAATCCTTCCCCTGCTTGAGCAGATTGTTCAGGCCGGCCGCAAGCTCCTCATCATCGCCGAAGACGTTGAGGGCGAGGCGCTGACCACACTCGTACTCAATAAGCTGCGCGGAACCTTCACCTGCGTTGCGGTCAAAGCCCCCGGATTCGGAGATCGCCGCAAGGAAATGCTGCGCGATATCGCCGTACTCACAGGCGGCGAGGTTATCTCCTCCGAGGTCGGACTTGAGCTTAAGGAAGCGCAAATCTCCCAGCTCGGTCAGGCAAGACAGGTTAAGATTAACAAGGAAAATACCATTATCGTTGGCGGCGCGGGCGACTCTGCCGATATCAAGGCAAGAATCAACCAGATTCGAACCGCTATTGAAGAAACAACCTCGGATTTCGACCGCGAAAAGCTGCAGGAGCGCTTGGCTAAGCTGTCGGGCGGCGTTGCAGTAATCAAGGTTGGAGCAGCCACCGAATCAGAAATGAAGGAGAAGAAGCTCCGCATTGAAGACGCGCTGAACGCCACGCGCGCGGCAGTCGAGGAGGGTATTGTCCCCGGCGGAGGAACTGCTTACCTTAATATAATCGAAGAAGTTAAGAAGCTTGTTGACACGGTAGACGGAGACGAGAAAACAGGTGTCAATATAGTAGTCAGAGCTCTTGAGGAGCCGGCCCGCCAGATCGCCATCAATGCCGGATTTGACGGCGGCGTCGTAATCGACAAGATCATGACAAACGGTACGCTCGGCTATGGCTTCGATGCCTATAACGAGGTCTATTGTGATATGGTTGGCGCCGGAATTGTCGACCCGACAAAGGTCGCCCGCTCGGCTCTCCAGAATGCTTCCTCGATCGCCAGCATAATCCTCACCACAGAAGCTGTCGTCGCTGATATCAAGGAACCCGAACCCGCAGCTCCCGCAGGCGGCATGGGCGGCGGCATGGGCGGTATGTATTAATCCACCCCACGCAAAAAGTATATATGTTAAAGCACCCCCGAGCTGCAAAGCAGCTCGGGGGCATTTTCGTGCCAAGGCAAAGATTTATGGCTGATATTCAATCACAAAACGCGATTATTCGCATAGTGTTTTGTGCGAAAGTATTGTCATTATCGCAAAGACAACAGCTAAATCATTCTCGCTCCTCCCCTATTTATCGCTCCCGCTCGCCACAGCAAGACAGGCAGCGATTACAAGCGGGGCTTCGGCCGAGCGCAGAAGGGCGGCGCAGGCCGAGAGGGTGGCGCCGGTGGTAACCATATCGTCAACAAGAATAATCGGATATCCCGCGGCAGACCGAGCCGGTTTGGCGCTTAGCGAGAGGGCGCGGATTGAGTTATCGTATCGCTCTTTTGCAGTGAGATATTTTTGCTCCCGCGAGGGGACGAGGAGACTGCGGCGGAGCATAGTTTCAAAACGGGCGCCGCTCTGATTTGATATCGAGAGAGCAAGCTGCTCGGCTTGGTCAAAGCCATAGTCGCGCCTTGCGGAGCGTCGGCGCGGGCAGAAGGTGACGACGGCATCGGACGGGTCAAGCTCAAATTCGCTTAGAATATTTTTCAGCCGGGGGAGAAGCTGAGAGGCAAAAAAATCGAAATTATCTTTATTTTTAATTCTTTTTAGGTTGTTGACTATGCTGTTCACCGCGCCGTCGCCCTGCGCCGGGTCATATGATGTCAGCTTTACAAAGCCCGCAACGCCCGCCCTGCTTAAAATCTCGGGCATACAACGGCAGTCTATCATCGGCATGCCACAAAACATGCAGGATGATATTTTAGCCATCTCCCACTCACCCCTGCATTCGCGGCAGAGCACAACTTCACCTCCTCGCCCGTCATGGGGCAGAAGCTCGCGGCAGGCCGCGCAGCGGGGTGGGAATAACAGCTTTCTCATAACAAAGATCATTCCTTTCTGAGAGCCGCAACTATTGTGCATCATGAAGATTTATCTTTCACATACTGCGCGCGGAGAAGAGTCATAGATTTCCATAATCTTGTCCGAAAGTCCGGTGTAGCGCATCGCCGTTCGGTTGTTACCGACCATCGTGGCGATTATATCCTCCCGGCCTACAATTATCACCATGCGCTGGGCGCGGGTGACGGCTGTGTAAAGCAGATTTCGGGTCAGCAGCATCAAAGGCGCTCCGAAAGCGGGAATTATCACTATCGGATATTCGCTGCCCTGACTTTTGTGAACGGTTATTGCAAAGGCGTGTTCGATATCGTCAAGCAGCGAGAGGTCATAGACGGTATGGCGATCGTCAAAATCTATCTCCATCGTCGAAGATGACCTGTTTATCGCACTGATAATGCCTATATCTCCATTGAATATCCCCACCCCACTATTCTCGCCCCGCTCCCATTCAAGCTCGTAGTTGTTCCGCACCTGCATAACCCGATCGCCCACGCGAAAGACTGTCTCGCGGAATATATATTCATCCTTGTCGGGCGAGGGCGGATTCAGCGCCTCTTTGAGCAGCATATTAAGATTCTCGGTTCCGGCCTCCCCCCGTCTTGAGGGGCTTATCACCTGAATATTGCCAATCGTACCCGGCCCGTAACTGCGCGGCAGGCGGTTTTTGCACAGGTCAACTATCGTCGCGGCAATGTCGGCATCAGACGAGCGGCGAAGAAAGAAAAAGTCGCTGTCCTTTGCCGTAAGATTTGGCATCTTCCCCGAATTTATCGCGTGTGCGCTTGTCACAATCAGACTAAGCTCGGCTTGCCGGAAGATTTCATTAAGCCTGACTGTTGCAAATCTCCCCGAATCAATAATATCCCGCAGCACATTCCCCGCCCCAACCGACGGCAACTGGTCAGAATCCCCAATGAGCATTATTCTTGAGCCCGGCTTTATCGCCTTGAGAAGCGCCGAGGTCAGATAATTATCGAGCATCGAGGCCTCGTCGATGATTATCACGTTTTCGTCGAGCAAATCCTGCTCATTTCGCCGGAATCCGGTGCTCTCTCCCTCGCCAAACTCGGTTTCAAGCAGCCGGTGGACTGTCTTCGCTTCCATGCTCGTTGCCTCCGACATACGCTTTGCGGCTCGTCCGGTCGGGGCCGCCAGCGCGACCTTCAGCCCCATGCTGTCGTAAATATCTATCAGCGCTTTAACAATCGTGGTCTTGCCAGTGCCAGGACCGCCGGTCAAAACAAAGACGCCGTTCCCGAGCGCGTCGGCTATCGCCTTTTTCTGCATTTCGGCATAAACCATGCCGTGGCGAGCCTCCTCCTTCTCGATAAACTGCCGGACATTTGTGATATCGACCGTTGGGCAGAGCCTGTCCAAAAATGTCAGCTTCCTCGCGATATACTCCTCGCAAGCGTGGGCCGCCGGGTCATATATGTACCTTGTTCCCGCGCGTGTCTCAGATACAAGCTGGCCCGACTTTAACAGCTCGCCGAGCGCCGCGCCGCATTCGGGCTCCCGGCAGCCGAGAAGGGTTGCGGCCGAGGGAACAAGTTTCCCCTCAGGCAGACAAACGTGTCCGTTCTGCGCCGCGTTGCTGACCAAAACATAGCAAAGGCCGCTCTTTATGCGGTCGGGCGAATCGTGGGGTATACCCAGCTTTCCCGCCATAATGTCGGCGCGTTCAAAGCCGATACCGTCTATCTCCTGGCAGAGAAGATAGGGATTTTTCTTGGCAATGCCTATTGCGTTATTCCCCCAGCGTTTGTATATTCGGACGGTTGTCGCAGCGCCGAAATAGTCGCGGAAAAAGAGCATCGCCGACCTCATTCCCGACTTTTCTTTAAAATCACGGCTGGCCGCCAGCGCCGCCTTGAGCGAAATTCCCTTAATCTGCTCGGCAAGCCACTCGGGGTGGTTCTCGATTATGTCAAAGGTATCCTCGCCAAATGCATCGACTATCCGCGCGGCAAGGCGCGGGCCTATCCCTTTTATCGCCCTTGACGAGAGATAGCGCAAAATCGAGGCTGAATCTGCCGGGAGCGAACGCTCAAATTGCTCGGCGCGAAACTGGCGGCCGTATTTAGGATTATGCGTCCATCTGCCAAAGAGGACAACGCTGTCTCCCTCCGAGATAAAGGGCATGGTTCCGGTTGCCGTTATAATCTCGCCGTCCTCGCACTCGAGAGCGCACACGGCGTATCCGTTCTCCTCGTTTGAGTATATAACCGTATCAACCATGCCGGAAAGGCGGATAAGCCCGCTCTCGTCGGCTATTTCTTCGCCAAATATTTTATTACCCTCTTTTTGCGGCATCAAGCTACCTCCCGTCGGTATTTTTAGGCGTCGTCACCAATCTCCCCATCCTCCCTCTGATAGGGCGATACACGGTAAATTTTTATGTTGTTATCTAAAAGCGCCCGCTCGGTCTCCTCCGGAATCTTAAATCCCTTGAATACAAGCACCACTGTCTTCCCCGCCCCGCGTCTGTGCCAGGCGGCACGCGCGCGGTTTACAAGCGCTCCTATCTCCTCGGGGTCTGTATCCTTGTCGCATATCACCGCGACGGCGTATTTCCCCGGCGCAATTATTGCTTCAGAAACAAGTTTTATAAGGCTGCAAATTCCGAACACTGCGAAAATCGCCAAAAGTATCTCCCATAACAGCTCAACAAACATACGCAGCACCTCCCAGTATTATGATATGCCGGATGCTGACGCTTGGCATGTTACAACCCGCAAAACAGAGCGGCAAGAGAGATGCGATAGCGACAAATCAGAATATAGAAGCCCTGAGCGCCGCGGCAAGATCTCTCCTCTCCCACGGAGCGTCAATCTCTTCCCTTCCCATGTGACCGTATGCCGCAAGGTCGGTGTAAATCGGGCGACACAAATCAAAGCGCGAGATTATCGCCGCCGGGCGGAAATCAAAATTCTGCATAAGAGCAGCAGAAATTAAATCGTCTGGTACAATTCCGGTTCCGAATGTCTCAACCATCACCGAAACCGGCCTCGCCACGCCGATGGCATATGCAATCTGAACCTCGCAGGCTCGAGCAAGCCCGGCCGCAACAATGTTCTTTGCGACATAGCGAGCCGCGTATGAGGCAGAGCGGTCAACCTTTGTGGGGTCCTTGCCCGAGAAAGCACCGCCGCCATGGCGTGAATAGCCGCCGTATGTGTCGACGATTATCTTGCGGCCGGTAAGTCCGGTGTCACCCGCGGGGCCACCGATGACAAACCGTCCGGTCGGATTGACATATATTTTTGTGTCACGATCATATAATTCGGCTGGTATTATCGCTTCTATCACGTTTTTTGTGATGTCATTTTTAATTTCTTTGGCAGTAACCTCCGGGCTGTGCTGCGAGGAGACGACCACGGTGTCTATCCGCGCCGGGATGCCGTCGCGGTACTCAATCGTAACCTGTGTCTTGCCGTCGGGGCGCAGATAGGGCAATATTCCCGTCTTGCGAACCTCGCTCAGGCGCCGGGCGAGCCTATGAGCGAGCGAAATGGGCAGGGGCATAAGCTCTGGCGTCTGGTCGCAGGCAAAGCCAAACATCATTCCCTGATCGCCCGCACCGGTGTCAAATCGGTCGCTCGCCTCGCCTGACTTTGATTCATACGAGCGGTCAACCCCGAGCGCAATATCGGGCGACTGCTCATGTATCGAGCTGATAACCGCGCAGCTGTCGCAGTCGAAGCCGTATTTCGCGCGGTCGTAGCCTATTCCCCGCACAGTCTCGCGCACTATTTTCTGTAAATCCACATATGCCTCGGTGGTAATCTCGCCCATCAGCGCAACCATCCCGGTCGTGCAGAAGGTCTCACAGGCCACGCGCGCCTTCGGATCCTGTTTTAATATTTCGTCGAGAACGGCATCTGAGATTTTATCGCAAATTTTATCGGGGTGCCCCTCTGTCACCGATTCCGAGGTGAAAAGTGTTTTTTTCATTTACATGACGACTCCTTTTATAAAAATAGGCTCCGATAAGACGGAGCCATAATTCTCTCATCTTTCAGGATTTAGCACCTTGCCAAGGCAGGTTGCTGTGACATCCAAAGGCCTGTCCCTCCGTCACTCTTGATAAGACTTATCGTATTTAATTAATTATGCACATTTATGCTGGCTCACCGTTGAGATATCGCATCCTTCTGCGAAAGATGCCAATACATATATAATATCATAAATCTCGCCATAATGCAATAATATTTTTCTCACCCGGCAAATATATTGAAAACTGCCACAACCCCGTAAGATCCGAGCGTCATAATAACCCCTGCGCCCATAACTCCGAGCAGCGCCGAGAGCATTGCACGCCAAAACTTCATCCGAATTGTCGCACCGATCAGAGCGCCCGTCCAAGCTCCTGTCACCGGCAAAGGAGTAGCAATGAAAATGCATAGCCCCCAAAAGGAGTATTTTTCAATTTTTTCGCGGTTTTTTTCAACCTTGCGGTCAAGCCAAGAGGCAATTTTATTGAAGAACTTGATACTTGATTTTCTCATCCAATCAAGAATCTTGCCGATAAAAAGCAGGATAAAGGGCACGGGAATCATGTTCCCCACCACCGCTAATATATAGTTCTGCCACCACGGAAGACCCAGCCCCGCCCCGAGCGGTATCGCCCCGCGCAACTCAATTATCGGCAGCATAGCGCATAAAAGAACACACAGCTCCCGACCGACCGTTTCAAAGAAAAAAGAGGTTATCGCTTCTGTCATATTATAGGCCTTTCTTTTTTTAACAATCCGAGCGCGCCCAGCTATAAGCCGCCAAAATTCAAAAAATTACCGCCAAGCGCGTATATCAGAATAAGTATGCAAGCAACCACAACAACAACTCCCGCGCCAAAAATAATCGCGCTCCTGCCGCGAGGTCGGTATGTATCTCTGTCGCTCGGAGGCAGCATACGCGTGCGCTTCAAGGCGGTTGAGATAGGTTTATACAGAACTAAGACAAGACCCGAGTTGAGAGCAGCCTTAGTCAGGTTAAAGGGCAAAAGCAGCCCCGGAATCATCTTAATAACATCACCTGCCGAAACACCTGTATATATCGGCGTTATAAGCAGATTGAGGACAAGCATAAGAGCCGTCATGCTCAGCGCCGCCGCAATCAATCCGACAACCGCCGAGAGCATCTTGCGCGTATGCCGATAAATCGAGCTTGCGACAACCGAGAAAGACGCAGCGGCCACAAAGTTCATGATCCAGCCGTAAAATCCGGTATCGCTCACCGTAACCATCTCAAGAAGTGTAACGACAAGCGAAACCACAAACCCCGCTAACGGTCCGAGTATCATTGCGGCGACTGTAATAAGTGCATCTTTAGCCTCAAATGTCAAAAACACGACCTTTATGCGGAAAACAAGCATTGTGGCATATGCCAGAGCGCTGAAAAGCGCCATTATAACAAGTTTTTTTGTGCTATATTTAACAGTATTGTTCATATTCCCTCCATTAATTTACGGGGGAAGATAAAAAATCCGTACGCAAAAATGCGTACGGGGACATATTATCTTCTCTCATCCAGACTTTAACTGTCGGTTAAGGAATCGCACCTTATCGGCTCCCATAAGGAGTTCGCGGACTTTACCGCCGGTATGGAATTTCACCAGTCCCCAAAGATATTGATATTTTACGTATTTAGAACAAAATCATATTGCCCCGGACGCGCAAAAGCGCGTCCGGAGGCGTTTATTAAGTGTTTAGACTCAAGAAAATTAGCCGATAATTTCGCTCACGATACCCGAGCCCACGGTTCTGCCGCCTTCGCGGATAGCAAAGCGCAGACCCTTCTCGCAGGCGATGGGAGTAATCAGCTCGACGGTCATATCGATATGGTCGCCGGGGCGGCACATCTCAACATCATCAGGCAGGCTGATAACGCCGGTAACGTCGGTTGTTCTGAAGTAGAACTGCGGTCTGTAGCCGGGGAAGAAGGGCTTCTTGCGGCCACCTTCCTTCTCGGTAAGAACGTAAACCCGACCCACAAACTTGGTGTGAGGCTGAATCGAATTGATTTTGCAGAGAACCTGACCGCGCTCGATACCGTCTTTGTCTATGCCGCGAAGCAGCAGTCCAACGTTGTCGCCGGCTTCGGCCTGGTCAAGCAGCTTGTGGAACATTTCAACACCGGTGACAACCGTTGTATTTTTCTCTTCTGTAAGACCAACGATCTCAACAGTATCGCCAACCTTAATGGTTCCGCGCTCAACACGTCCGGTAGCGACTGTGCCGCGTCCCGAAATCGAGAAGACGTCCTCAACCGGCATAAGGAAAGGCAGATCGCTCTTTCTCTCGGGGGTGGGGATGTAGCTGTCAACAGCATCCATCAGATCAATGATGCACTTGTACTCCGGGCCGCTTGTATCTGTCGAAGTGCTCTCAAGGGCTGCACGAGCCGAGCCGCGGATAACGGGGATGTCATCGCCCGGGAACTCGTACTGCGAGAGCAGGTCGCGGGTTTCCATTTCAACCAGGTCAAGAAGCTCCTCGTCATCAACAAGGTCAACCTTGTTCATGAAAACAACAATAGCCGGAACACCAACCTGACGAGCGAGCAGAACGTGCTCGCGAGTCTGCTGAAGGGGACCGTCGGAAGACGCAACGACAAGAATCGCTCCGTCCATCTGCGCGGCACCGGTGATCATGTTCTTTACATAGTCAGCGTGACCGGGGCAGTCAACGTGCGCATAGTGCCGGTTTTCGGTCTCATATTCGACGTGTCTTGTGTTAATTGTGATTCCTCTTGCCTTCTCTTCAGGGGCGTTATCGATCTGGTCGTAAGCCAGGAACTCAACTTTTCCGCTTCTAATAGAGAGGGTCTTGGTGATAGCGGCGGTCAGAGTGGTTTTACCGTGGTCAACGTGACCGATGGTACCAATGTTTACGTGAGGTTTGGTGCGTTCAAACTTAGCTTTTCCCATTTTTCAATTCCTCCATATGCAATGTTATAAATTAATTTGTTTTTTATTTGTGTTCAGAATAATAGTTTCCTGAATCGACTTAGGAACCTCGGCGAAATGGCTGGGCTCCATCGAAAACTGGCCTCTGCCCTGAGTGTTGGAGCGAAGTGATGTCGCATATCCGAACATCTCGGACAGGGGAACCATCGCCACAAGCTCCTGTGCGCCCGACTGCGATTCCATAGACTGAATCTGTCCGCGGCGCGAATTAAGGTCTCCGATGACGTCTCCTACATATTCGTCGGCGACAATCACCACAACTCTCATTATCGGCTCGGTCAGCACCGGGTCTGCCTTTCTCATGGCGTCCTTGAAAGCCATTGAACCGGCTATCTTAAATGCCATTTCCGAGGAGTCGACATCGTGATATGAGCCGTCGTAAAGTGTAACCTTAACGTCTACTACATTGTATCCCGCTAAAATACCGCTCTGCATCGCCCCGCGTATTCCCTGGTCAACCGCCGGGATGTATTCCTTCGGTATCGCGCCTCCGACTATCTTATTCTCAAACAGATATCCGGCTCCGGGTTCATTGGGTTCGATTTTGATTTTGACGTGGCCATACTGACCCTTACCGCCCGACTGACGCGCGTATTTGCATTCAACGTCGGACATTTTTCTGATTGTTTCCTTATAGGCGACGTGCGGCTTGCCTACGCTTGCCTCAACCTTAAATTCCCGCATCAGCCTATCAACGATAATCTCAAGGTGAAGCTCACCCATTCCGGCAATAATTGTCTGGCCAGTATCGTCGTCGGTGTATGCCCGGAAGGTGGGGTCTTCCTCGGAGAGCTTTGATAGGGCAATTCCCATCTTGTCCTGCCCTGCGCGGGTCTTGGGTTCAATCGCGACCCGGATAACCGGCTCGGGGAACTCCATCGACTCAAGGATTATCGGACTGCTCTCGCTGCAGAGCGTGTCGCCCGTCGTGGTGTTTTTCACCCCGACTATGGCGGCAATATCACCGCTGAAGCATCTGGTGATATCCTTGCGGTCGTTTGCGTGCATCTGCAGAATTCGCCCCATTCTCTCGCGGCTGCCCTTATTTGAATTGTAAACCGTCTGTCCTACATCGACCGTTCCTGAATAGACACGGAAGAAGCAGAGCTTCCCGACATACGGGTCGGTCATAATCTTAAAGGCGAGTGCGGCGAAGGGAGCGTCGTCTGAAGAGGGACGCTCGTCCTCCTCCCCGGTTTTCGGGTCAACTCCCTTAATATTGGGGACGTCTGAGGGCGAGGGCATATAATCGACTATAGCGTCAAGCAGCTTTTGTACTCCCTTGTTGCGGTATGATGTTCCGCAAACAACAGGAACGATTTTATTGGAAAGTGTCGAGCGGCGAATAGCAGCCTTGAGCTCATCAACACTTATTTCTTCCTCGTTGACATACTTTTCAAAAAGGTTATCGTCGCCCTCTGCCACCGCCTCAATAAGCGCGTCTCGATATTCCTTTGCCTTATCAAGCATATCGGCCGGAACGGGTTCAACCCGCATATCCCTGCCAAGGTCGTCGTAATACACGTCTGCTTCCATATTTATCAGGTCTATAATTCCTCTAAAATTGTCCTCCGAGCCGATCGGAAGCTGGATCGGGACGGGGTTGGCATGAAGTCTTTCCTTCATCATTTCAATAACTCGGTAATAATTCGCACCGGTTATATCCATCTTGTTCACATATGCCATGCGCGGGACGCCGTACTTGTTTGCTTGTCTCCAAACCGTCTCTGACTGCGGCTCCACCCCGCCCTTGGCGCAAAATACCGTTACCGAGCCGTCGAGCACACGCAAAGAGCGCTCGACCTCAACAGTAAAATCAACATGACCGGGGGTATCTATGATATTGACGCGATAGTCTTTCCAAAAACAGGTTGTGGCAGCCGAGGTTATTGTAATACCTCGCTCCTGCTCCTGCTCCATCCAGTCCATCGTTGCGGCGCCTTCATGAACCTCGCCAATCTTGTGGGTTTTGCCTGTATAGAACAATATTCTTTCTGTCGTAGTTGTCTTACCGGCATCGATGTGAGCCATAATGCCAATATTACGCGTACGCTCAAGCGAATATTCTCTGGGCATAAATCTTGTGGTCTCCTTAAATTAAAATATACACGAGCAGACCCTCAGGCTCACCCGAAAATCTGCAATTTTTCATCAATCGGCTTGTGAATCTGACATCCGCGCGCTCGATTATCAATAGCGGTAGTGGGCAAACGCTTTGTTTGCTTCCGCCATTCTGTGTGTTTCTTCTTTTTTCTTGAACGCTCCGCCGGCGTTATTCTTCGCTTCCATTATTTCGGACGCGAGACGATCGGCCATTGTGCGTTCGCCGCGCTTTCTCGCAAAGCTGATAAGCCAGCGAAGACCAAGCGTTTGGCGTCTTTCGGCTCTGACTTCCTGCGGAACCTGATAGGTCGAGCCGCCAACTCGGCGAGCTTTAACCTCAAGCACCGGCATGATGTTTTCAAGAGCCTCCTCAAAAAACTTGAGCGGATTCTGCCCCGTCTTTTCTTCGATCGTTTTAAACGCGTCGTAGACTATAGACTGAGCAACACCCTTCTTGCCGTCAAGCATTATGTTGTTTATCAGCTTTGTTACAAGCATAGAATTATACAACGGATCCGGCAATACTTCTCTCTTGGAAATTTTACCTCTTCTCGGCACTGTACTTCCCTCCTTCATTAATAATATGAAATCACAGGTACTCAAAAGCATTTCTTTTGCAAGCGCACGTCGTATGGCAAATTAATAAACATTAAATTTTGACTCAAACTGACGGAGCTTATTGCTTTCTGAAGTTTCCTTGTAATACCGTTCCCGTTTATTTCTTTTTGGGAACCTTTGCGCCGTATTTTGAACGGCTCTGTTTACGGTCTGCGACGCCCTGAGCGTCAAGCGTGCCGCGAACAATGTGGTAACGCACACCGGGCAGGTCGCGTACCCTTCCGCCTCTGATAAGCACCACTGAGTGCTCCTGCAGATTGTGCCCGATACCCGGGATATAGACTGTGGCCTCAAGGCCGTTTGAAAGTCTTACCTTGGCTATCTTGCGGAGCGCCGAGTTGGGTTTTCTCGGGCTTGTTGTCGAGACCTTTGTGCAAACTCCCCTTTTCTGAGGCGAAGGCAGGTCTGTCGGCGCGTTGTTAAGAGTGTTAAAGCCCTTCTGAAGCACGGGTGATTTAGACTTATACATCTTATCTTTGCGTCCCTGTCTTACAAGCTGGTTAAAGGTTGGCATCCTTAGTTTTCGTCCTCCTTCTTCAAAATTTAATGTTTATTTCCCGCGCGAATGCTCACACGCACGGTTTTCTGAGAGCATACTTATCCTTTAGTATGCAAACAGTTACAGTATATTATATCACCGGGCAGGGGGGTTGTCAAGAAACTTTAATTTTCGGGGTGTTTTTCTACTTATTGCACAACATAAGGCGAGGCGTGGTATATTAT
>JBNRMS010000026.1:0-47334 GCA_050309735.1 Eubacteriales bacterium | reverse complement strand
GCACAACAGCCGTTGAACTTTATACAAAAAGCGGCATGGACACACTGACCTGCCCGCTCGCGGCGGCGGCCGTGTTAATTCCGATAATTTATTTTTTAGGAGGATGAGCGGGTGACTAAAAAAACAGGGGAGAGAACGCTTGCCGCCTCGGTGCTGCTCAGCTCGCCCGGCCCGCTCGTTGTGGGAATCGGGCTTTTTCTCGGGCGCTCAACAACGCAGCTTGCCGACTTTATCAGACGAACGGCCGAGCTTGCCGCCATAATTGTCGCATGGGCGGTTTACCGTGCTGTTCGCCGCGGGGGAGAGCGGGGCGAAACAGAGAGAGCGGCAAGGCTTGAGGAGAGGGCCAATCTTGCGGTTGGAATTGCGATGTGTCTGTCGGGCGCCGCCATGGCGGCGGCCGCGCTTCTCCCCACCGAGGGCCAAAAGGGAAATGTCATACCCGGCCTTGTTATTGCCCTTCTCGGCGTTTGCGTCAACGGTTGGTTTTGGCTGCGCTACCGAGGGCTAAATCTTGCAAAGCCCGACTCAATTCTTGCGGTGCAGAGCCGCCTTTATCGGGCGAAATTTTTTGTAGACGCCTGCGTTAGCGCCGCCCTCTCGGTGGTTGCCGCCGCTCCGGCGTCTGAGGCGGCAAGATACACCGACATAATAGGCTCGCTTGTCGTCGCCGCGTATATGCTCGCGACGGGGGTGTCGACGATTCGGAGAAGGCGGCTCAAATAAATCATGGGGAGCTCGTGGCCGGTTGCCGGCGGGGGGGATAAATTCTCAAAACTCAGCCGATAAGAATAAATTGCCACCGGCGATTGGCTGCAAACACCAATAATATTAAGCGGCTATATTGATTTTCCCTCGCGGTTGTGCTAAAATATATTTAAATTTTTAAAATGCAAGGAGGAGGGCGGTTGGTTTCAAAAAAATACGCAAAGGACTATCGGCTTGAGAATACTCTCGGCCCGGGCGGCAGGATTGTTACTGTTGCCGTCTACTGCGGCGAGTACTACTCCTTCTCGGCCGACAAGCGCAAACTGCGCCGCGCACGGGCATATATAGCTTTGTCGGTTATATTTTACTGGGTGTTTTTCTGGCTCGGGCTTACCTATGACACCGGCTCGATGAGGCAGCTTTATGTCTTGATTCCCTATATTTGCGGATTTTTGCCGGCTGCCTACCTTACCTCGTCTCTTTATTACCTTATTAAATATTCCGCGCGCCCTCCCAAGAAGGGCTTTACCCGCGAGCAGCGCGACCGGGTCTATTCAAGAATCGCCGGGTGCTCTCTTTTTACACTGATCCTTGGAGCGCTTGGAGCTGCGGGGCTTCTTTTCTATTTTGTTTTTGAATACTCAACCTATGGCGGCGGGAGGGATATTATAACTTTGGTTGCGATCTTTGGCATGACAGCGGCATCAGTTGCTCTTTTTCGAGCGAAAAAGCATACAAAAATGCAGCCGATGTCTTAAAAATATTCAACAAACAGCTTATATTTGTGATAAAACCATTGACATTGTGTGAAGATTACGGTACAATTCATTGTATGTACAGGCGTCAATGCGGGAGTGCGGGCGCCAATTTCACAGGTCTTATTATGTAGGCAGGTCTACTTAATTAAGAATAAAATTTTATTTGGAGGAATGAAAATGAAAAGCGCACTTTTCAAGGTGCTCGCGTTGGCTCTTGTCCTGTGTATGCTCGTCCCGGTGGCGGCATCCTGCGGCAAAAAGTACACGGGCAAAGACACCCTTGTCGTAGGGTATGATACATTTTCTGAAAAGTTCAGTCCTTTCTTTGCGAAAACCGCTTATGACCAGGATGTCGCAGAAATGACGCAGATCCCCCTGCTCTCAAGCGACAGAGAGGGCAATATCGTCCTTGAGGGCAAGAGCGGTCAAACTATTGCCTATAACGGAACTAATTACAAGTACAAAGGCCTTGCCGACTGCGAGATTACCATTAATGACGACGGAACGGTCGTTTATGAGTTTGATCTTCGCCGGAACGTTAAGTTCAGCGACGGCGTCAAACTCACTGCCGACGACGCTATTTTCTCGATGTATGTCCTCTCCGACCCGACATACACCGGCTCATCCACCTTCTACGCCCTTCCCATCAAGGGAATGGAAGAATACCGCACCGGCGTTAACAGCGATATATATGAAAAATATGCTAAGATTGCCGACGCTATTTACGAGGCGGGCGTAGATAAGCTTTCAACCGAAGCCGGAGTCACCCAGGCTCTCACCGATGCTTACTGGGGCGCGGCAATTGACATCGGCGGCCAGAAATTCGCACAGTCAATCACAGACTATTGTGTTTCAAGATACGCCGCCTACTTTGGCGACGTTAATAACAGCGAGGTCGCTCTTGGAATGTATGCCTGGGGCTACGGAACTCCGAGCGAAGACGGAACCACTATAACCGGAAATTCGGGAAAGGTGTACGATACCGCCACCGTTTCGACCGCCGACTACTGGTATGAGCTCAAAGAAGGCTTTAAAACCGACGGAAAAGTCGATTATGAAGCCCTGAACTCAACCGAATCGGCCGGAAGCAGCCTCTTTGACTTTACAAAGGAAGCCTTCATTACGAGCGAGGGCTCAAAGGACGCTGCCGCCGGCGGCGCCATTACATCAATAAGCGGCATCGAAAAGACAGGCGATTATTCGCTCAAGGTCACCATGACAAAGTTTGACGCTGTTGCCATCTATCAGCTCGCCATCACGGTAGCTCCGCTCCATTATTACGGAGACGCCGCGAAATATGACTACAGCAAAGATATGTTTGGCTTCGACAAGGGCGACCTGTCGTCTGTCAAAGCAAAAACCACCACTCCGATGGGAGCCGGCGCTTACAAGTTTGTAGGCTTCGAGAACGGTGTTGTCAGCTTTGAGCGCAACGAAGATTACTACAAGGGCGCGCCCAAAATTACCTATATAAAATTCCAGGAAATCACCACAGCCGACGATAAGGTTTCGGCACTGGTCGCCGGCACGATTGATATCTCCGACCCGTCGATAAGCGACGCTGTTCTTGAAGCAATCAAGGGAGCAAACACCGAAGACGCGCTTACCGGCGATGTTATCACATATAACGCTGTTGATAACCTCGGCTATGGCTATATCGGGATTAATGCCGACAATGTAAAGGTTGGCAGCGATAAGGCAAGCGAGGCTTCAAAAAATCTCCGCAAAGGATTTGCAACCATCTTCTCGGTTTACAGAGACACTGTTGTCAAATCTTACTACGGCGACAGAGCCAGCGTTATTCAGTATCCTATCTCGAACACCTCATGGGCGGCTCCGCGTCCTTCGGACAGCGACTATGCTATCGCATATTCAAAGGGTGTTGACGGACAGCCGATCTTCACCGACAGCATGACCGCCGAGCAGAAATACGCCGCAGCCACAGAAGCTGCCATCGCCTTCTTCAAGGCGGCCGGCTACACATGGGACGACGCGGCTAAGAAGTTTACCGCGGCTCCCGACGGTGCCTCGATGTCCTATGAGTTTATCATCCCGGCAGATGGCAAGGGCGACCACCCGGCATACGGCATTCTGACCGCAGCCGAAGACGCGCTCAAGGGCATCGGAATCACTCTGACCATCAACGACCCGACCGACGCAAATATTCTTTGGGACAGCCTTGAGGCCGGAACCTGCGCTATGTGGGCTGCCGCATGGCAGGCGACGCCGGACCCCGATATGTATCAGGTATACCACAGCAGCAATATAGTCGGCAAGGGCGGCACTGACTCAAACCACTATGCCATCTCTGACAGCGAGCTTGACGAACGTATCATGGAAGCAAGAAGCTCGGCCGACACATCCTTCAGAAAGGCTACCTATAAGGAGTGCCTTGAGATACTTCTTGACTGGGGCGTCGAGATCCCGACATATCAGCGGCAGAACTGCGTTATTTTCAGCACACAGAGAATTAATATCGACACTCTTACCCCCGATATAACCACCTTCTGGGGCTGGATGAACGATATCGAACTGCTTGAAATGAGGTAATAGAGCCCTGAAGTTAAATACCGGTGCAAGAGTCTGCAACAAGCAGACTCTTGCTTGGTATTAGAAGAGACGCTAATCTTTTATGCGGAGACAAAAAAATGCTTAAATTCATAACAAAAAGGCTGCTTCTCAGTGTTTTCATACTCTTTTTTGCGATGTTTGCCATATATATGCTTATGCGCTATTTGCCGTCAAGCTATGTTGAAAACACCGCGCGAGAGCTTGCGGTGCGTCCGGGAAATGTTAAGAGCGCCCAGCAGTGGATTGCCGAGCTTAATGTTCAATACGGACTTGATAAGGGCCCGATACCCGGATTTTTTTCTTGGCTCTCCTCGGCGATAAAAGGAGACTTCGGCGACAGCTGGTACTGGACTATCAGTGTTACCGATAAATTTAACGAGGTTATATGGAACAGCTTTTTCCTCGGACTTATCGCTTTTATACTAGAAATAATTATAGCCGTGCCTCTTGGCGTTATCGCCGCAAGAAAGCAGTACAGCATTACCGACTACACAGTGACCGTTATCGGTCTTGTCGGTATTTCTATGCCCTCCTTCTTTGTGGCAACGGTGCTGAAAATGGTGTTTGCGGTCAGACTCGGGTGGTTTGAGCCTATAGGCATGGAAACGGCGCGGCTGACCGGAACTCTGTCGGGATTTGCCCGATTTCTTGATATTGCGTGGCACTTTGTCCTGCCCGCCATTACCTTGACTATCCTCGGCATAGGCAGCCTTATGCGTTATACAAGAACAAACACGCTTGAGGTGCTCAACGCCGATTATATACGCACTGCCCGAGCAAAAGGACTTTCCGAGAGCCGGGTGATAGGATATCACGCCTTCAGAAACACGCTTATTCCGATAGTAACCATACTCGGCGGTTCGCTGCCCGGGCTCTTTTCGGGCGCCCTTATCACCGAGACGCTTTTCTCAATCCGCGGGATCGGTTATGCGTCTTATTACTCAATGAGAGGCGGGGATATTCCCTTTACAATGTTTTATCTTACATTTATATCTGTTTTGACCCTGCTCGGAACACTTATCGCAGATATACTCTACGCGGTTGTTGACCCGAGAGTCAGAGTTAATTGACGGGGGGCTGAAAAATGGAACCAAAAAATTTTAATGAAGAACTGAAAAAAGCAGAAAACGAGGCAAGATTATCTTCAAGCTCGGGCAGCCCTGAGGACGGGGCTATGCTCCTTGATGATACACAGCGTGTTAAGGTGCTAAGCCCCGGGCGGCTGGTTGTCAAGCGTTTTGTTCGCAACAGACTTGCGATTGTGGGCGCTTCTATACTTGCCTTTATGTTTGTTTTTTGCTTTATCGGCCCCTATCTCTATCCATACGGGCAGACACAGAGATTTTATAAAACAGACATTCTGAAAAATTCGGATTTTGCCTCGGCAAAAGAGAGGATTGTCTATACCCCGCATAAGCTTGATGCGGGTGACCCGATTCATTATTCGGTTGTGAATATGGTAAACTCGCATATAAAAAACAACATGGAGCCCGAGGGCAGAACACATCTGTTTGTTGAGGACACGAGCGGGGAGAACACCTATCTGATTAAATACGAGGCCGAAAATGTATATGCAATATATGATTGCAGCACCTCAAGGATAGGGGCGATTGCCTCCTATATTATGATAGGCGAATACGATGCTTTCACTAAAGAGCTGACAATGGGAGAGGGCGTTAATCTTGGTGCCGGATTTACTGCTGCCGCTGTGGCGGCTGCAGAGGGTAAGCTGTCTGAATTTGAATTCGACGGGGTTAAATACAGCGTCGAGAGCGGCGGCGGCAGAAAAACAACTTTCAAACATTATACAGATAACAAAATGCAGTATGTCACCGAGGCCCCGGGCGAGGACTTTGAGGCGGCGGTAAACGCGGCGCTTGAAGAGGGGATGTTTGAATACAGGGGAGACAACTATATAGTCGAGAAGACCGGCGAGGCTGCCTACGATATCGACCGTATCACAATAGGAGATATGCGCTATGTCTGCTCACCCTATGCGATAAATCTGAGCGACGGCGTTTCGATGGCGTCAAACGAATTTCTGCGCGAGGCCCTGATAGGTCTTTTTGCGGGCGGCAGCTTCACATACAAAGGTGACAGCTACACTATCCGCGAGGAGGAGGGAGAGCTGAATATTTACCGCGGTTCATCGATCCACGGTCTTTTCACCACCTTCTCGGTCAGCCGCACAAACGGTTCGGGTGCGCTTCCGATAGAATTTAAGAATGACATCAGGGCAAAAATCGAGACCATGATCGAGAAAAACCAAACGAGTGACACGCTGATTACTAAGGTCGAAAAACAAAATGAAGACGGAACTATCGCGCTCGACGATATGGGCAATATAATCTACGTCGACACAGAGGTGACAATCACTCGAAAAGGCGAGGATTACGCTATAAACTGCGACCGAATAGAATACCTTATCGACACCTATGGCCCGCCTATGAGCAAAAAAACCGAAAGCCTGCACCCCATCGGCACAGACGGCGACGGATATGACGTGCTTGCAAGAATAATGTACGGTGGGCAGGTTTCGCTGATTGTCGGATTCGTCGTAATTGTTATCGAGGTTTTGATCGGAATAATTATGGGCGGAATTTCAGGATACTTCGGCGGCTGGGTTGACACACTTATTATGCGTCTTGTCGACGTTTTTAACTGCATACCCACAATGCCAATTCTAATTATCATCGGCGCCTTCTTCGATGCCGAGCAGATGAGCGCAAAAATGCGGCTTATGTGGATGATGGCTGTGCTCGGCTTTCTTGGCTGGTCGGGCGTTGCTCGGATGGTTAGAGGACAGATTCTCTCGCTTCGCGAGCAGGATTTCATGATTGCCACCGAGGTTGGGGGGCTTAAGGTTTCAAGGAGAATCTTCCGCCACCTCATACCGAATGTTATGCCCCAGCTGATAGTCTTCGCCACGGCAGGACTGGGCTCAGTCATTCTCACCGAATCGGTTCTCTCCTTCCTCGGCCTCGGAGTTAAGCATCCGCTTGCCTCGTGGGGCTCGATGATAAACTCGGTTTCGGATTACAGCAGCATGATAAACTACACATATATCTGGGTGCCGGTTGGCCTTATGATTTGTCTTACCGTTATTGCCTTCAATTTCGTGGGGGACGGTCTGCGCGACGCCTTCGATCCGAAAATGAAGAGATAAGGGGGATTTATTATGTCTGAAACAAACAAAAAAAAGAGCAAAAGCTCATCATATATTTCCGGTCGGGAATCAAGAAAGATTTCCCGCTTTAACAGAAAGCTGACCAAAAAGCTTGAGAAAGAGCGCGATAATGCCAAAAAATCCCCTTCGCTCTATATAACAAAAATGCGCGACGAGAACAATATCGTTGAGTTTGACAATGTTTGCACCTACTTTTTTACCGATATCGGCACTGTTAAGGCGGTTGACGGGGTTACTTTTGATATCCCCAAATCATCAACCGTCGGCGTGGTCGGCGAGTCGGGCTGCGGCAAGAGCGTTACCTCGCTCTCGCTTATGCAGCTTGTCCAGCGCCCTACCGGACAGGTTGTTGGCGGAGAGATCCGCTTTAATATGGGGGACGGCACGGCATATAATATCGTCAATACTCCAACTGCAAAAATGCGCGAGATTCGCGGCGACCATGTTTCAATGATATTCCAGGAGCCGATGACCTCGCTAAATCCGGTTTTCCGTATCGGACTTCAGGTTGATGAGGTGATAAAGCTCCACAATCCGAGCATGAGCCGGGCCGACGTTAAGGCGAGAACGCTTGAGATGATAGACCTTGTCGGAATTGCAAATGCCGAGGGGGTTTATTCGATGTATCCGCACGAGCTGTCGGGAGGGATGCGGCAGCGGATTATGATTGCTATTGCGCTTGCCTGCAATCCCGAACTGATTATTGCCGACGAGCCGACAACCGCGCTCGACGTTACAATTCAGGCTCAGATACTTGACCTCTTAAAGGAGCTAAAGGACAAGATAAACAGCTCGATAATGCTAATCACGCATGACCTTGGAGTTATCGCGAGCATGGCAGACTATGTGGTAGTTATGTACGCCGGTCGGGTGGTTGAGAAGGGAACGGCCGACGAAATCTTCAAAAATCCCTGCCACCCCTATACAATAGGCCTTATGAAATCAAAGCCTGTGGTCGGGCGGAAGGTAGAGACGCTCTATAATATTCCGGGCAGTGTTCCAAATCCGGTGGATATGCCCAACCACTGCTATTTTAAGGATCGCTGCGAATATGCTTTTGATATGTGTTCGGGCGTCTATCCCCCCGAAATCAAGATAAGCGATACCCATGTTGTCTCCTGCTACAGGTTTTTTGAGAAGGGTGAGGTTTTAGGTTACCCGAAATCGGTGAATGTGGAGGACTTGTTATGAGCGATACAAAAAAAACAAGCACCGGCCGAGCGGTAAACACCCAAAACCTGCTCGAGGTGAGAAATCTTAAAAAATATTTCCCGATAAAATCAACCTTCTTAAGAAGGGTGATCGGAAATGTCAAGGCGGTAGACGGTATCTCGTTCACAATAAAGCGCGGAACGACGATGGGGCTTGTCGGCGAGTCGGGCTGTGGGAAGTCAACCGCGGGGCGAACCCTGCTCCGGCTTTATCCCAAAACCTCGGGCGAGGTGCTTTTTGATGGAAAGGATATCTTCAAGCTCTCAAAGTCTGAGTTGCGCCGGTTCCGCCCTAAGATACAAATAATATTTCAAGATCCCTATTCCTCGCTCTCGCCGCGTTTGCCGGTTGGAGAGATAATCGGCGAGGCGGTTCGCGAGCATAATATCGTGCCGCCCGAGGAATTTGACGATTATATCACGCGGATTATGAAGGCCTGCGGCCTTCAGGAATACCACAAAGACCGCTATCCGCATGAGTTTTCGGGTGGGCAGAGGCAGAGAATTTGCATTGCCCGCGCGCTGGCGCTAAATCCTGAATTTATCGTGTGCGACGAGCCGGTTTCGGCTCTTGACGTGTCGATTCAGGCGCAGATAATAAATCTGCTCAAAAAACTGCAAAGACAGTTTAATCTGACCTATCTCTTTATTTCGCACGACCTCTCTGTCGTCGAGCATATTTCAGATACTGTAGGGGTGATGTACCTTGGCGATATTGTCGAGTACGCTCCAACCGAAAAGGTCTTTGCAAATCCCCTGCATCCCTATACCAAAGCCCTTTTCTCGGCTATCCCCGTGCCCGACCCGGACTTCAAAATGAAGCGCATAATTCTTGAGGGAAACATTCCCTCGCCCGCCAACCCGCCACCGGGCTGCAAGTTTCATACCCGCTGCAGCGAGCGCATGGAAATCTGCAAACACACCGTACCCGAATGGAGGGAGGTTGAGCCCGAACATTTTTGCGCCTGCCACCTCTATAACGACACCAATACCCAATCCAACCCACCAAAATCAGAAGAGAAAAGCGGCTAAGCTGGCGCTGGCTCACCCAAAATAAGCATAAAAGCTGTGCCGTCCGGCACAGCTTTTTTGGTTTTTTGTAGCGGGCTGCACCGTGTCAACACGCAAAAGATTATAATAAAATTTCAGGAGGACGCCAATGTCAAAAAAAGATCGCAAAAAAAAGCAATATCCCGATGACGACGGCAGAACCATCGCCAACATGAATGTCGACGGTATGCCGTGGTACAAAGGCGACCTCGATGGCGAACCGACCTTTGGGCAGAACCCCATGCAAGGCGGCGGACTTGCCGAGAGCGGCAAAAACAATGAGAAAATTACACTTAGCAAAAAAGAAGGCCGCGCCATGATGCGCGGGGTGCTCCTCGCCGCCTTTTTTGTCGGCGCGGTGTTTTTCGGCGCACTTGCGCTTTTTATCCTTTTTTGCATTTATGTATGGTTTCGATAAAAAGAGATCGAAAAACAGATATCGAAAAGCAGAGTGGCCGCTGACAAAAGTTTTCGGCCGGGAATTCATTAACTAATCAGAGAGAGAGGTAAAAAATGCGCCGAAAAAACAAAAAAAGGGTGATATTTTTCGGGATTTATGCTATAATGTTCTTGGCGATCTGTCTTACAATACCGTTTATCTCCTCCTGCGCGAGCGAGAATGAGGGCGAGAGCAGCAATAAATTCTATGATAAGCATATAGAAGAGCTTATGCTGTGCAACCGGAGCTTTACCTCTAACGGAGGTTTTCTTCTAACAAAGCCGGGCGGCAGCGAGATAGAGGAAATTCCGGCAGGAAAAATTCTTTTTGTCAAGCGCTATTACACTGACCGGAAGGATGTAGTCTGGGGTTATGTCGATTACCCCACCGCCGGTTGGGTGGCGATGGATGAGCTTGTTCTTGTGTACGACGAGATCGCCTTCAGAGAATCGCATTCCGAGGAGATATCCGACACCGGCGACAGTCTGCCCGAAGGTCTGAAATATATCTGGTCATATCCCGGCTCGGGCATTATTATCGGCAGAGACTATTCAAGCCCCGATGAGGAGGAAGCGCCCAGTCTTTTTCAAAAATATACCGATCCGGAAGGCCGGGTGTGGGCAAGTCTTGACACTGAGGGGTGGATCTGCCTTTCGGCTCCAGATGACAACAATATCGCCGCCCTTGACTATCCCCCCGCCTCCATGACCTATTATAAACCGCCCGCGGCGCCGAGCTACTGGGATACTGCGCCGCCCTATGCACCATATGTTTGGGCGGGAATCGCGCTGATAATCATAATCGAGGCGGCAATACAAATGAACTCATATGTAAAACGCAATAAAAGATAGCTATACCGATTGGCTTTTGGGCAATGCTCGTTATCGCGGTGACACTGTGCGGCTGCGGGCGGGGATTATCATATTAATTTTAATAGAGATATGAAAAAATCTGAAGGAAAAACTCTATCAGACGGCGAGTTTTGTGCGGCGGCGTGTATTATTGCCCGATTGCTACAAAACCCGGCACACTTGAAAGGAAGGTTTTTGAAATGAAGCACGTACTAATCCTTTTCACAGACCAGCAGCGCTATGACACGATAGGAGCATATGGAAATCCGCACATTCAAACTCCGAATCTTGACAAGCTTGTAGCCGATTCGATAGTGTTCGAGCGCTGTATAACCCCTTCTCCGGTTTGCGTT
This sequence comes from Eubacteriales bacterium, assembly GCA_050309735.1. GTDB lineage: Bacteria > Bacillota > Clostridia > Oscillospirales > CAG-272 > UMGS1002. The sequence goes on along the minus strand of JBNRMS010000026.1, from coordinate 36,206 downwards.
CCGGCTCGGCTTTCGCTGATGAGCGGGCAGTATCCCGCAAGAACGGGTAACAATAATAACAATAAAAAGTCGAAATATACCGGCAGAGGCTTTTATTCTGAGCTGACCGACGCGGGATACAACTCGTGCTGCATCGGAAAAATGCACAACAAATGGGATGCCTACGGCTCGATGGGATTTGGCTCACGGCACACGCAGGAGGAGCTGTCGGATTTTGACGACGACTACACCCAATTCATAATAAACTCACCTTACCGCAATGTTTTCGACTACAACGGCCAGAGGAGCGAGATGTATTATGTCCCTCAGATATCGCAGCTTCCGGCCGAGGCTCATCCGACACAGTGGGTGGGAGACCGGAGCGTTGAATTTCTTGAAGACTGCAATCCCGAGGAGCCGGTTTTCCTCTTTTCCTCTTTCATACATCCCCACCCGCCATTCTGCCCTCCCGCTCCTTGGAATAAGCTCTACCGCACCGAGGACATTCCAGCGCCTTTTGTGCCCGATAATTACCGGGAATTCAAGCCTTTAGTACATAGACCCTTCGGCTCAGAGGAAGATGCGCTTGACATAAGCAAGAAAGACGCCCTGCGCCTGAAGAATTTTTATTATGCCTGCGTCTCATTTGTTGATTATCAGATTGGCAGGATTATCGACACGCTCAAGAAGAAGGGGATGTATGATGACACCCTGATAATCTTTACATCAGATCACGGCGAATTCCTCGGTGACTACGCTAACTACGGCAAGCGCAGCATGCTCGATGCCGCCGCGCATGTCTCGCTGGTTATGCACCTTCCGGGCGAGGGGCACTCAAAGCGGAGCGACCCCGCCTCGCTCGTCGACATTGCGCCGACGGTGCTAAGTTGGGCCGGCGTGGATTACGACCGCGAGGAATACGACGGCATTGATCTTCTCTCACAGAGCCACGAATATGTGTTCTCGCAGTATAACGGCCCTGAGAATGGCGGTGTGTATATGATAGCAACTGCGAACGACAAGCTGATTTTCGACTCGGGAAGGGCGAACTATTACTATTTTGACGAGATTCCCGAGAAGGTGAACAAATATGATGAGAATTGCCCGCATATAAGAGATTTGCGCGAGCGTCTTATGAAGTATTTTGAGAGCGATGTCGGCGAGCTGCCGAATCAGGGCGCCGGCAAGAAGAAGCGACCGTCTGATTTCGGGGTTGCCTGGGCAGACCATGTCGCCCGTCATGATGAGGAGGCGGCGAGAATTCCCGAGGGGTATCGGATAAATCTTGGTTAACACCAAAATAAAAACTATCCCTGCCGCACCTTGGCGGCAGGGATGGACTGCTGAGAGGGGCTACAGCGGGGACTACAGCTGGGGACAGGGGACTGCTCCGGCGACCTGTCCGAAAAGGTTTATCTGTTCTTGGCCGGTGTTAAATCTTTTATTTTCCGGAGATTTTGAGAGGCGCCGCCTGTGATATAATTGATGTCGGCACCGCTCGCCGCCATACTTGCGCCAAGATCAACCCAATATTCAAGAGGCTGGGAGCCGGGTTTGAAAAGCGACACACCGAAAGGTTTTTTTGCCTTTTTGAGAAGAGTTGCGGCCTGCTCGATAAGCACTCGGGTAGAGGGGCCGAAAAGGTCGGGCAGTGTGCCGTCCTCGCCGCACAGACTGCCGGGAGCGAAAAAGAAGCCGTCGATATTTTTGACCTTGACTATCTTGTCGATATTCCGCAGCGCCTCGGCGCTGTCAAGCTGAATAAAGCGGCACATCATCTGGCTGTCGCGCTCGGCGAAGTCGGCCGAGTTTCCAAGGCCGTAGCCCGCGGCGCGCAGCGGAGACAGGCGTCGGCAGCCCTCGGGCTGATAAAGGCAGAGAGAAACCGCCCGCTCGGCCTCGGCAGCGCTGTTTATACCGGGAAAAATTATTCCGTCGGGGCCGAGTTCGAGCACGCGCCCCACGTGGCATTCTGTGGTTATCGAAACTCTTGCCAGCGCCGGAGTGCCGCCCAGGTTAAGCGCGGTTAAATGGTTGCGGAGCGAGGTGTAACTGTTCTCGGTGCTGTCAGCGTCTAAGATAACAAAATCAAAACCAATCCGCCCCAGAGCATCGGAGGATACCGAGTCTGTCAGTAGAATATGTGTTCCGGCGAGCAGTCTGTTCGATGCAAGCCTCTCCTTGAGGTAGGGTTTGACCATTTTTAAGCTCCAATTTGCATTTATTTATCGGGGATTTTAGTTTAAAGATTGGCAGACTTCCGAAAAGCTTGCTACTTGCGACTATGATAACATATTTTTAACCCGATTTCAACACGAATCCCCAAAATTTAAGTATTATTAACTTTTAGCGTCGAAAGGATACAATTAGTGATGAAGCTAACCGAACTCTTTGCCTGTAGCGGACACACCCTCTCCTGCGAGGTTTTTCCGCCGAAAACCAGCGATAAATATGACAGCGTAAGAGAGGCAACCGAGAGAATTGCCGCCCTGAGCCCGGCTTTCATGAGCGTTACCTGCGGCGCGGGAGGCTCGGCTGAGGGTTTTACGGTCAGCATAGCTGCTAATCTTCGCGATAAATTTGATGTTGTTCCGCTCGTACACTTGACCTGCGTCGGCAGCTCAAGAGAGAGCATCAGGGAGAGCCTGCATGATATCGGTGCGGCAGGGATAAAAAATATTCTTGCGCTGCGCGGCGATATGCCGGTATATGAGGGTGCGGTTATCCACCGGGATTTCACCCATGCCTCAGACCTTGTGGCAGAAATAAAACGGTCGGGCGACTTCTGTGTTGGTGGAGCCTGTTACCCCGAGGGGCATCCCGAGTCGCCAAATCTTGACGATGATATAACAAACCTTGCAAAAAAGGTTGACGCCGGCTGCGATTTTCTCACAACACAGATGTTTTTCGACAACAATATTTATTACAGCTTTATCGAAAAGCTCGCCGCGCGCGGGATTAATGTCCCGGTGATCCCCGGTATCATGCCTATTATAAACGCAAGGCAGATAAAGCGAATATTTGAGCTTTCGGGGAAAACTCTCCCGCGCCGCTTTGCGAAAATAGTCGAAAAATTCAGCGATGACGACCTTTCTATGAAGCAGGCCGGAGTTGCCTATGCAACAGAGCAGATAATCGACCTTTACGCAACGGGCGTCAAGAATGTTCACCTTTACACCATGAACAACCACGACGTAGCCGCCCGCGTGATTGATAATATTTCGGCGATAATTTCCCGGTAAAGGACGGGTTGTGTCTTGCGGCCGCCGGTGAAGGCGATTCAGACAGAGAGGGATAACAGAAAGGTATGGTTTTTGAAATGAAAATAGACGAAAAAATCAAGAGCGGATTTGTGATATTTGACGGGGGGCTCGGAACCATGCTTCAGTCTCGCGGCCTTCCTGCCGGGTGCCTGCCCGAGATATGGAATATAACCCACCCCGAAATCCTTATCGAAATCCACCGCGAATATCTTCTTGCGGGCTGCGACGTGATAACCGCAAACACCTTCGGGGCAAACAGATTAAAATTCCCCGATAGGAGCGGCGAATACAGTCTTGAATCAATAATATCCTCGGCGGTTGGCTGTGCGCGCTCGGCGTCGGCGGGGCGAGAGGATGTTTTTGTCGCGCTTGATGTCGGGCCGCTCGGGAAGATGGTGGGCGCGCTCGGAGATATAGAGTTCGAGGAGGCGGTCGGAATATTTTCGGATACAATCAGGGCGGGGGATGCCGCCGGCGCCGATTTTATTCTTATCGAAACAATGAATGATATATACGAGTTGAAAGCGGCTCTGCTGGCAGCTCGCGAGAGTTGTTCGCTTCCGGTGATGGCGACGGTGGTTTTTGACGCTTATGGCCGTATGATGAGCGGGAGTGACCCCGGCGCGGTGGTGGCGCTGCTTGAGGGCTTGGGGGTATCTGCCCTCGGTATGAACTGCTCGCTCGGCCCTGAGCAAATGAAGAAAATACTGCCCGAACTCTATGCGCTCTCGTCGACACCTCTGCTCGTGCAGCCAAATGCAGGAATGCCGCGCATTAGTGGCGGTGTGACCTCTTATGACGTAAACCCGGCCGAATTTGCCCGGCATATGCGCGAGATGGCGGCTGCCGGGGCGAGGGGACTTGGAGGCTGCTGCGGAACAACTCCGGAATATATCCGGGAAATGAAGGGCGCGATAGAGGGAATGGCGCCCTTGCCGGTTGTTGAACGAGGCCTTGCCTTTGTTTCCTCGGCAACAAGCGCGTTGACCATTGGCAAAAGGCCGCTGATTATCGGCGAGCGGATAAATCCCACCGGGAAAAAGAAGATAAAAGAAGCGCTCCTGGCAGGGGATTTTGCCGGAATTGCCGGCGCAGGTGCCGAGCAGGCCGATGCCGGGGCGGATATACTTGACGTAAACGCAGGACTTCCCGGAATTGATGAGTCTGAGGCACTCTCGGAGATAGTCACCGAACTTCAGATGATAACAAGACTTCCTCTCCAGATAGACACGGCTGACCCCGCCGCGATGGAGAGGGCGCTGCGCTCCTATTGCGGCATTCCGCTTATAAATTCGGTAAGCGGCAAGGAAGAGTCGCTCTCGGCGATATTGCCGCTGGCAAAAAAATATGGCGGTGTACTTGTGGGGTTGACGCTTGACGAAGACGGAATCCCGAAGGATGTTTCAGGAAGAATCAGAATTGCCGAGAAAATTTTCCATGCGGCCGAGAAAGAGGGGATAAATCCGAAAAATATTGTTATAGACCCGCTCGCCATGTCGGTGAGCGCCGACCCGCTGGCGGCTTCGGTAACGCTTAAGACAGTTGCCGAGCTGAGCGAGCGGGCGATTAAAACTTTGCTTGGCGTGTCGAATGTTTCGTTTGGCCTGCCGGGAAGGGATATAATAAACTCGACCTATTTCACAGCGGCGCTTTTTGCGGGGTTGTCTCTGGCGATAATCAATCCTAATTCATCCGAAATGCAGAAGGCATATCGCGCATATCTCGCCCTCTCGGGTAAGGACGATAATTTTGCCGAATATATCGCCTTCGCATCAGACGCGGCAAAGTCAGCGCCCCCCGATTCGCTCGCCCCACCCCCTGTCAGAACAAACGGCAAAGATGCGCCTCTAAAAGAGCCCTCCTGCCCTTCCGCCTCCTTGGGAGACGAGCTTCACCGCGCGATAGTGCGCGGTCTTGGCGCGGCGGCACTTAAAGCCGCCGACAGACTGCTTGAGAGCATCGATGGCATGAAAGTGATTAATAATTATATTATCCCGGCGCTTGCCGAGGTTGGTGAGAGCTTTGAGAAGCAGAGAATATATCTTCCCGAGCTGCTTATGAGCGCCGAGGCTGCAAATACGGCTTTTTCAAGCGTTAAAAACTCGATAACATGCTCGGGCGGGACGCGCGGCAGGATAATACTCGCGACAGTTAAGGGCGATATCCACGATATCGGCAAAAATATCGTGAAGGTGCTGCTCGAAAGCAATGGATATGAGGTGATAGATCTTGGCCGCGATGTTTCATATGAAACAATACTAAATTCGACGGCACAAAACAATATAAGGCTTGTTGGTCTGAGTGCGCTGATGACCACCACCCTGCCGGCCATGGAAAAAACCATAAAGCTGCTCCATGAGAGCTTTCCCGATTGTCGGGTTATGGTGGGCGGCGCGGTGCTGACCGAGGAGTATGCGAAGACTATCGGTGCTGACTATTACTCGCCCGACGCGACGGGAGCGGTGAGGATAGCGGGCGAGGTCTTCGGGGGCTGACGCTCTCATAAGTGTTTTTGTTTGTCCGAGGAAAGAATGATGCTCTTGGCTTGCGTTCAGTACAATATGATCTGTGCCGGAAATAGCAAAAGGGGAACCTTTCTCGAAAGGTTCCCCTTAATTCGGTCTGTTTGATACTATTCCCCATTAAAAAGCCAATGCAGAAGAGGGCGAGCTTTGCTCGTTCGCGAGGTGCGGCAGATTGGAATTTGTGAAAATTGTTTGTTTGCGGGCGAACAATGTTCGCCCTACAGGTTCAACCGTATTTGCCGTGCATCCACAGACGGCAAATGTCTTGTAGCGAACGGGCATGAGCGTTCCTCGGTTGTTGCCATATATTGTTTTAATCGGGGTTTAGTATGAATTTTTCGATTTTCCTCACAGCCCCATAATATCACTCTCGCCCAAAATTCTCACTCCGGCCAGAGAGAGTATCTCGGCTGCCCTGTCGCGAACGGCGCTGCTGATACGCAGAACAACGGCCGCATAATTGCGCGAGACGGCAACAAAGGCATACATATAGCTGATATCAATTTTATTTTCGGTGAGAATGCCAAGAACTTTTGCAAGTCCCCCGGGCGAATCGGGAACGGCAACAGCCACTACCTTTGTAATGTGAAAAACAATATTATTTGCGGTCAAAGTTTCGGCGGCCTTAGCGGTATCGTCGGCTATCAGTCGGAGGACGCCGAAATTTTGTGTTTCGGCAAGGCACATAGCGCGGATGTCGATTTTGTTTTCTGCGAGCAGTCGGGTGATTTGTGAGAGCGCGCCCTGTCGGTTTTCTACAAAAACCGACAACTGGTTAATTGTCATATCAAATAACATCCTTTCTTGTGATGCGGATCAACCGTTAAGACGGCGGTTGTCGATAACGCGAACCGCTTTGCCCTCGGAGCGCTTTATCGAGTTTGGTGCGACAAGAGTTACCTTGGCCGCAACGCCGAGCAGGCTCCTTATTTCGTGTGAAATGGTATTCTCAAGATTTGAAAGGCCGGTTACAACGTCGTCAAAGCTGTCGTTTGTGATTTCGACCTTGACCTCAAGCGTGTCAAGATTTTTTACCCGGTCGACAACAAGCTGATAGTTAGGCGTGAAGCCAAGCCCGAGCAGCACAGACTCAATTTGTGACGGGAAGATATTCACCCCGCGAATGATAAGCATATCGTCTGTCCGCCCGCGCGGCTTTGACATTCGGACGAAACTACGCCCGCAGGAGCATTTCTCATGAGTGATAACCCCGATATCCTTTGTGCGGAAGCGCAGGAGCGGGAAGGCCTCTTTTGTTATGCAGGAAAAGACGATTTCGCCCTGTTCACCTTCGGGCATATGCTCACCTGTCCTCGGATTTATAATCTCTATTATGAAGTGATCTTCGTTGACGTGCATCCCGCGCTGCTCGCAGCACTCGTAGGCAACGCCGGGGCCGATTATCTCGGTTAGCCCATAAATATCATATGCCTTTATGCCGAGCTTTTGTTCGATTTGCCCACGCATTTCCTCTGTCCAAGGTTCGGCGCCGAATATTCCGGCGCGCAGGCGCAGCGAGGAGATATCAACTCCCGCCCTCTCCATCTCCTCGGCGATATACATCGCATAGGACGGGGTGCAGCAGATGATATCCGAACCGAAATCCTCGATTATCGCAATCTGGCGCGGGGTGTTGCCCGAGGAGACCGGAATCACCGTCGCACCTAATTTCTCGGCGCCGCCGTGTATACCAAGCCCGCCGGTAAAAAGGCCGTAGCCATATGAAACATGGATTTTATCGCCCCGTTTCGCGCCGACCGCACAGAGCTGCCGGGCGCAGGTGTCTGCCCAAATGTCAAGGTCGTGACGCGTGTAGCCAACCACAATCTGCTTTCCGGTGGTGCCGCTCGAAGCGTGCAGCCGCACAACCTCGTCCATCGGCGTGGCAAACATTCCGTATGGATATGTATCGCGCAGATCCTGCTTTTGGGTGAAGGGGAGCTTTGTTATGTCTGCGACAGACTTAATATCACCCGGCTCAACGCCTGCCGCGTCCATTCTCTCGCGGTAAAGGGGCACTCGTTCGTAAACCCTCCTCACCGTTGCGGCGAGACGCTCTCCCTGGAGCGCATCGAGGACTTCACGCGGGGCGGTTTCGATTTCTTTCTGCCAGTAGAGTTCGGTGTTCATCTAATTACCTCAATAGTTATATCCTAAATTAAACGCCTTGATATTCATCTCGACGAACCTCGGGGCAACGCTTTTCTCTATCGCCGCGAGCCATTTTTCGGCCGGAATGTCAAAGTGACGAGCGAGCCGACCCATCAGCACGATATTGACGGCTCTGTACGAACCGGCCTGCCGCGCGAGCGAGAGCGCGTCTACACTGTCGACATCAACCCCGGCCTCGCTCAGCCTTTCGAGCGCATCGTGCGGATATTGGGCGGCGCCGGTTATCACCGGCATCGGGTCGACCTGTTGTGTGTTTACAATAATCTTTCCGCCCACCGAAAGGAAGGAGGCCCAGCGCGCCGCCTCAAGCTTCTCGAAGGCGACAATAAAGTCTGCCTCGCCCCGGGTTATGATCGGCGAGAAAACCTTCTCTCCAAAGCGGACATAGGTTACAACGCTGCCGCCGCGCTGGCTCATTCCATGAACCTCGGAGACCTTGACATCATACCCCTCTTTGACGAAAATTCTGCCGAGCAGCTTGCTGGCGAGCAGCGAGCCCTGCCCGCCAACGCCGACTATCATTATGTTTGTGGTTTTCATTTTATATCGCCTCCTTTGATAGCCCCGAAACGGCACAATTGCTGGCATATCCCGCAGCCGACGCATTGTGTCGCGTCGATTCGGGATTTTTTATTTATAAAGCTGATGGCGGGGCAGCCGATTCTCATGCAGGCTCGGCAGGAGCGGCAGGCATCGGCCTCAACCTTGAAGGAGGGCTTGGCCTTTACATGTTTGAGCAGCGCGCAGGGTCGGCGGCAGATAATGACCGACGGCTCGCTCACCGCAAGCTCCTCTTTGAGCGCAGCCTCGCAGGCGGCAAGGTCATGCGGGTCGACAACCCTGACACGGTTTATGCCGACGGCGCGGCAAAGAGCCTCAAGGTCGATTTTTGTTGCCGGATCGCCCTTTATGTTATAGCCTGTGGTTGGGTTTTGCTGGTGTCCGGTCATTCCGGTTATCGAGTTGTCAAGAATTAGGACGGTTGAATTTGTTGCATTGTAGGCGATATTTATAAGGCCTGTGATACCCGAGTGGATAAAGGTCGAGTCTCCGATAACGGCTACCGTCTTTTTCTCGGTCTCCTCGCCCCCGGCCTTGTTAAATCCGTGAACGCCCGAGACAGACGCGCCCATGCAGAGAACCGAATCAACGGCATTCTGCGGCTGCTGGGCGCCCAGAGTATAGCAGCCGATGTCGCCAAGGACGGTGATTTTGTTTTTCGCGAGCACATGGAAAATTCCCCTGTGCGGGCAACCGGCGCACATGACCGGCGGACGACCTGGAGTGCTTGCGTTTGATGCAATAAATTCGCGCTGAGCAAGGCCGAAGGCGGCTCTGACTGTTTCCTGCGAGAATTCGCCGATAGGCGGGAAAAGCTCCTTGCCCACAACCTCAAGACCTATCGCGCGGCAGTGGTTTTCAATCACCGGATCAAGCTCCTCGATGACTACAACACGCTTGACCGACGCCGCGAAATCTTTTATCAGTCTTACCGGCATAGGATTTACCATTCCAAGCTTCAGAAGCTTGACGCTCTCTCCGAAAACCTCCTTGACATACTGATAGCAGGTTCCCGAGGTGATAATGCCAAGCTCGTCCGAGCTGCCCTCAATGCGGTTGAGCGGCGAGGTCTCGGCGTATTCGGTAAGGTCGAGCATTCGTTTTTCGACAATGGGGTGACGCAGCCTGGCATACCCCGGCATCATTATGTATTTCTGCGGATTTTTGACATATTCACGACGAGCAATCTCGCGCCGATCGCCCGGCTCGACAATGCTCTGCGAGTGAGCAATGCGTGTCGACATACGCAGGAGCACAGGCGTGTCGAATTGCTCGGACAACTCAAAGGCGAGCGCCGCAAAGTCGCGGCTCTCGGCCGAGTCTGCCGGCTCAATCATGGGAAGCTTAGCGGCGACGGCATAGTGCCGCGAGTCCTGTTCGTTCTGCGAGGAGTGCATTCCGGGGTCGTCTGCCACGCAGATAACAAGACCGCCCGTCACTCCGGTGTACGACATAGTAAAGAGCGGGTCAGACGCCACATTCAGCCCGACGTGCTTCATAGCCGACGCCGCGCGCTTGCCCGCGAGCGACGCGCCAAAGGCCACCTCGAGCGCAACCTTTTCATTTGGCGCCCACTCGCAATATATTTCGTCATAGAGTGCCGCGAATTCTGTTATCTCGGTTGACGGCGTGCCGGGGTAGGATGATATGAGCGAGCAACCCGCTTCATACAGACCGCGAGCCACCGCTTCATTTCCTATCATAAGTTTTTTCATTTGGTTCTCCTGTGGTATAGTTTCTGGTTGTTAGTTTGTGGATATTTATTGCTAATGGATACTGAATATCAGATATACGGTGATGGCGGGGGAGCGATACTCCCCGAGGTCAGATTCACCATACTCCAAATTAATCAAAATCAAATAGTTCTAAGGTTTTTGGGGGCCAAAGGGGACTTTTTCAATAAGTCCCCTTTGGGCGGGGTGCGGGGCAGAGCCCCGCGTGCCTTTCCGATGTGCTCGGGGCAGAGCCCCGAGCGTCTTTCCGATAGGATACAGTCTGCTACAGCCTCTCAATCTCTTTTATCCACAGCGCCCCCTCGGCGTCCGAGGGAACATTCCAGCCGCCGCGGGGCGAGAGGAAGACCGAGCCGAGCATGGGGCTGTCTGGCGAGCAGGAGCGTTTGAACTGGGAGGAGAAAAAGCGGCGATGGAAGATTAAGAGCCACTTTTTGATTTCCTCGGGGGAAAAATATCCCACAAAGGCAAGAGAGGCAAGCTCATATATTTTCTTTGGAGAGAAGCCGAATCTTAATAGATAGAATAGGAAGAAGTCGTGCAGCTCGTAAGGGCCGACGATGTCCTCGGTTTTCTGCGCGATTTTGCCGCTTGCCGCATCGGGCGGGAGCAATTCGGGGCTTATCGGCAGGCTGACAACCCGCAACAGCGCGTCGCGAGCCGGGGCGAAGCGTTCTGTTTGGGCGAGAATTCTCACCATATGCACGATTAGAGTTTTGGGCAGCGAAGCGTTGACTCCGTACATACTCATATGGTCGCCGTTGTAGGTAGACCAGCCGAGGGCAAGCTCCGAGAGGTCGCCGGTTCCAACGACAAGACCGCCCACCATGTTGGCGGTGTCCATCAGTACCTGTGTGCGCTCGCGCGCCTGTGCGTTTTCATAGGTGACGTCAAAAACCCCCTCGGGTTGCCCGATATCCGAAAAATGCAGGCCAACACTCTCTGTGATATTGACAACCCGGCTCTCGACTCCAAGGCTCTCCATCAGCTCAAGCGCGTTTTTATATGTCGCCTCGCTGGTTCCGAAAGAGGGCATTGTGATGCCGAGCGCGTCGGACGAGGGGCGGCCGAGACGGTCGAGGGCGCCAAGCGTGACGAGCAGAGCAAGAGTTGAGTCAAGCCCGCCCGAGATTCCGATAACCGGGCGGCATCGGGTAAGCTCAAGGCGGCGCGCAAGGGCGGCCGATTGCATTTCAAAGAGCTGAGAGACGCGCTCGGAGAGGGCTGCCGGGTCGCTTGGAACGAAGGGGTGGCGGCTGATTTTGAGCAAATCTGCCGGCGGATTCTCATCGGTGAAGCGCAGACCCGAGGGGGCAATGCGCCTGACCTTTTCGAAAACCCTGTTATAGTAAACCGAGTCGCGGAAACGGTTGGTTTTCATGCGGTCTGCCCGGGTGCAGCCGAGGTCGGAGTCGGTAACCAGAAGATAGTCCGAGTCGACATAGTTTTTGTTTTCGGCAAGACAGACCCCGCCCGAGGCAATTATTGAATGCCCAGAGAAAACGGCATCTGACACGGCTTCGCCGCTGCCGCTTGAGGCATAGACATAGAGCACCATCAGGCGCGCAGACTGGCTGACAACCAGCGAGCGCCGATATTCGCGCTTGCCGGCCGCCGAGGGAGAGGCTGAGAGATTGAGGATAATATTCGCGCCCCCCATAGAAAGGTAGGTTGCGGGGGGAATAGGCGTCCAAAAGTCCTCGCAAAGCTCGATTCCGACCGAATTGCCGTCCTCACCCACAAAGATAAGACCCTCGCCAAAGGGAATGTCACGCCCGCCGATGTTAACAAAGTCAACCCCGGCCTCATATCCCGGCTTGAACCAGCGTTTCTCTGTAAATTCAGCATTATTAGGCAGGAATATTTTTGGAACCACGCCGACAATGCGGCGGTTTGCATAGAAGAAAGCGCAATTGCAGAGCTGCCCGCCGACCTTCAGCGGGGCGCCTGCTGCAAAGGAGATGCCGTCTGCCTCGCGCTCAAGCGAGATAAGGGCAGCCAGGGCGGCCTCGGTGAGGATATCCGAGAAAAACATATCTCCGCAGGAGTATCCGGTAATCCCGAGTTCGGGCAGAACAAGCAGTTTTACCCCCTCGTCTTTTGCGCGCCGAATATATTTTATTGTTTCGGAAAGGTTAAAATCAACATTTCCGGGGCGAACGCGCGGCACCGCCGCCGCCACCCTGATTATGTCCTTCATATCATGTAAATCCTTTCTTATATTTAAAGGGATAAACACTTATATATTGAAGATATTACTCGCATATTATACACTTATTCTAATATGATATCATGTCGCCCCCAAAAAGTCAATAGCAGACTTTGGGGCCCTGATTTAGTGTGCTACAATATATGGGCAATAATAACCAAAAATTCGACAACACATCTATATATAGTGTCCATATTTTTTTTATACCATATATATTGTGATTTAGTCACAGAAATGCGAAAAATCTGATGGTATAATGACCTCGTTGCCCCAAAATGTTTTTTTGTGTCAGGGCCGCTCTTGCGGCGGCGGGGAATGGGGGGGTTTCATGATTATTAACGGTTTATCCAAGCTAACGCTTCTTGATTTTCCCGGAAGGGTGGCGTCGACTGTTTTTCTTGCCGGATGCAATCTGCGCTGCCCCTTCTGCCACAACACGCCGCTGGTGCTCCGAGCCGACACCGCCGAGCAGATTTCTCTGAGCGAGCTTCTTTCCTTTCTTGAGCGGCGGCGGGGACTTATTGACGGGGTTTGTGTCACCGGCGGAGAGCCGACTTTGCGCAGCGACTTGCCCGAGCTTCTCGGCGCGATTAAGGCGCTCGGATTTGACGTTAAGCTCGACACAAACGGAACAAATCCCGGAGTGCTGTTCTCACTGATTGAGAGCGGCCTCATTGATTATGTCGCGATGGACATAAAAAACACACCCGAAAAATACCCTATGACGGTTGGAGTTTCAGATTTCGACCCGGCGCCGATAATCGAGAGCGCCGCGATTCTTCTTTTGGGAAGGGTTGACTATGAGTTCCGCACGACGGTGGTAGAGGGATACCATCAAAAAGAGGATTTTGTTAAGATTGGCCGCTGGCTCTCGGGGGCGAGGCGCTATTTTCTGCAAAACTTTAAAGACTCGGGCGACCTTATTATTCCGGGAACGGCGGGGGTTTCTCCCGAATTGATGGAAGAATTTCTCAGGGCGGTAAGACAATATATTCCGAGTGCCGAGCTGCGGGGAATGTAGCGCCCGGCGAAGTGAATTTTTTCTTGAATGTAATTGGCAATACCATATATAGCATTATAGCAGGAGGACAAAATGTATCAGGTAATTAAAAGAGACGGAAAGGTGGCCGATTTTGATATAAGCAAAATCAGCGTCGCGATAACCAAGGCATTCGATGCCACAGAAAAGAAGTACACACCGAATATTATTGATTTTCTTGCCCTGAAGGTCACGGCGGATTTCGAGCCTAAGATTGAGAACGGGAAAATCGCGGTTGAGGATATACAGGATAGTGTTGAATCTGTCCTCGGGCAGGCAGGTTATTCAGACGTTGCCAAGGCCTATATTCTCTATCGCCGCCAGCGCGAGAAGCTGCGCGAGGCAAAGAACACCTTTCTTGATTATAAAAACGTAGTCGATGGCTATCTCAAGGCAAACGACTGGCGCGTTAAGGAAAATTCTACCGTGACATATTCGGTGGGCGGGCTTATTCTTTCAAACTCGGGAACAATAACGGCCAACTATTGGCTCTCGGAGGTTTATGACGATGAAATCGGAAACGCTCACCGCGCCGCCGACATTCATATCCACGACCTCTCGATGCTCACCGGCTACTGCGCCGGATGGTCGCTCAAGCAGCTTATAACCGAGGGGCTTGGCGGCATACCCGGCAAAATTTCGTCCTCCCCGGCGGCGCATCTCTCAACTCTTTGCAACCAGATGGTTAACTTTCTGGGTATCATGCAGAACGAGTGGGCGGGCGCGCAGGCCTTCTCATCATTTGATACCTATCTTGCCCCCTTTGTCAGGGTTGACAACCTGAGCTACAAAGAGGTTAAGCAGTGCATTCAGTCCTTTGTTTATGGCGTCAACACCCCCTCGCGTTGGGGCACTCAGGCGCCCTTCACCAATATAACGCTCGACTGGACGGTTCCGGCCGATCTGGCAGACCAGTACTGCATTGTCGGCGGCCGCGAGCGCGACTTCAAATATGCCGACTGTGTGCGCGAGATGGAGATGGTCAATCGCGCCTTTATCGAAATCATGATTGAGGGAGACGCCAACGGCCGCGGCTTCCAGTATCCCATTCCGACCTATTCGATAACGCATGACTTTGACTGGTCTGAAACAGAGAACAATAAGCTGCTCTTTGAGATGACCGCCAAATACGGCACACCCTACTTCTCAAATTACCTGAATTCCGACATGGAGCCGAGCGATGTTCGCTCGATGTGCTGCCGCCTGCGGCTTGATTTGCGCGAGCTCCGCAAGAAATCGGGCGGATTTTTCGGCTCGGGAGAGTCGACCGGCTCGATAGGCGTCGTTACAATCAATATGCCGCGCCTGGCATATCTTGCCGAGAACAAGGCTGATTTCTTCCGCCGGCTCGACCGCATGATGGATATCTCGGCGCGCTCGCTTAAAATAAAGCGCACCGTTGTCACCCGCCTGCTCGAACAGGGGCTTTATCCCTACACCAAGCGCTATCTCGGTTCATTCGACAACCACTTCTCGACAATAGGCCTGCTCGGAATGAACGAGGCAGGGCTTAACGCGAAATGGATTCGCGCCGATATGACGCACAAGGAAACACAGGAGTTTACAAAAGAAGTTTTGAATCATATGCGCTCAAGGCTGTCCGACTATCAGGAGAAATACGGAGACCTCTACAACCTTGAGGCAACACCGGCCGAGTCGACCGCCTATCGCCTTGCCAAACACGATATCGCGCGCTATCCCGATATTATCACCGCTAACGAGAGCGGCACGCCCTACTATACAAACAGCTCGCACCTGCCGGTTGGCTATACAGACGACGTTTTCTCGGCGCTCGACATTCAGGACGAGCTTCAGACGCTCTACACCTCAGGAACAGTCTTTCACACCTTCCT
The DNA here is from genome assembly GCA_050309735.1 of Eubacteriales bacterium. Classification (GTDB taxonomy): domain Bacteria; phylum Bacillota; class Clostridia; order Oscillospirales; family CAG-272; genus UMGS1002. The sequence continues at coordinate 20,872 of JBNRMS010000026.1, read as the reverse complement.
GGGCGAGAAACTTCCCGATTGGCGCGCTGCCGCAAGCCTTGTTCGGAAAATCGCCGAGAACTACAAACTCCCTTATTACACAATGTCTCCGACCTATTCGGTCTGCAGAGATCATGGATATCTCCCCGGAGAGCTGTTTGAATGCCCCGAGTGCGGCCGGAAAACCGAAGTTTACAGCCGCATAACCGGATATTATCGCCCTGTCCAGAACTGGAACGACGGCAAGGCGCAGGAATATAAGGACAGGAAGGTCTACACTTCGGGTGTGTCCGAGAGGCGGGTTGGCTTGTCAGGGCACGACGAGGCAATGTCGGCCTGTGAGAGCGATTATCGCTCGGCGCCCCGGGGCAGGGTTGGCTCAAAGGCTGCGCCCGAGCCGGCGAGCCGGGTTGGGAGCGAAGACAAAATACTGCTCTTCACCACCCGCACCTGCCCGAATTGCAAGGTGGCAATAGCCCTGCTTGACAAGGCAGGGATTAGGTATGAGACGATTTTATCCGACAAAGACCCCGAGCGAGTCAAAAAATATGGCATAAGGCAGGCGCCCACGCTTGTTGCCGATAACGGGGAGAGGGTCGAGAAATATATCGGTACGGCCGATATAAAGAGGTTTACCGTGTCAAATCAGTGAGTGTTTGCAGACAGCTGATATCAATACCCGGTAAAAAAACAAAAGCATAAAATAGGCATGCCGGGGGAAACTTTTAACAAGAAGTTTTCCCCCGAACCGCCTTAAGAATATTCGGAGCATTTTCTTTAGCTTAACCTGAGATATGCCGCGTCCGGCTCAGGCTGCAACCCTGAATCGCTTGCCGCGCCCGGAATGTGGCAGAAAGTAATTTTTGTTTTGGGACTTATTCGGAGTTTTATCGGTTTTAATGAGTGAATAATTGTATGAGAGGAGCCGGTTGCGTATGTATGATATAGTAATTGTCGGGGGGGGGCCTGCCGGCCTCACGGCCGCGCTTTACTCGCGTCGCGCGAGCAAGAGCGTGCTTTTGATAGAGAGAGCCGCCTTCGGGGGGCAGATGACCTTTTCGCCAATGATTGAAAACTATCCCGGAATAGCCTTGGCGAGCGGCAGCGTGATTGCCGATGCGATGGTTGAGCAGGTGCTCGGACAGGGGGTTGACATCGAAATAGATGAGATTGTCGGCGTCAAGCTCAACCCCGACGGGACAAAGACGCTTGTCGGCGAGAGCGGCGAATATATCGGGCGGGCGGTGATAATCGCGGTCGGTTCTAAACATCGCAAGATGGGAATCGAGCGCGAGGAGGAGTTTGTCGGCGAGGGAATTTCATACTGTGCCGTTTGCGACGGGGCTTTTTACAAGGACAAAAAACTTGCCGTTATAGGCGGCGGCAATTCGGCGCTTCAGGAGGCTCTTATGCTCTCGGAGAGCTGCGAGAAGGTTACAATAGTGCAAAATCTGCCGCACCTAACCGGCGAGGCAAGGCTTATCGAGCAGATAAAATCTCGTAAGAATGTTGAGGTTCTCTATGGATATGTCGTCGACAGTATTATCGGAGATGACACGCTCAAGGGAATTCGCCTTCTCGGCGATAAGGGCGAGGAAGTCGAGTTATATGTTGACGGGGTCTTTGTGGCAATCGGACTTCAGCCCGAAAACCAGGCCTTCGAGAGTGTTGCCGCACTTGATGAAAAAGGATATTTCGATGCCGACGAAAACTGCACAACAATGACAGAGGGCGTTTTTGTCGCCGGCGACTGCCGCGCCAAGCGGATCAGACAGATAACCACGGCCGCGGCCGACGGAACAACTGCCGCGCTCGCCGCCTGCGGATATTTGGATAGGTAAAATCGCGGGAGGCACAGGGATACGCCGGGGGGAACTTTTTCCAGAAAGTTCCCCCCGGCGGTATCCCTTATTAGCTTAATATTTTAATTGGTGTTTAGAATCAAATCAAGCATCCTCGCCGTCATCGTCATCAACATCATCGATATAATCCGGCTCTGAAAGATGACGACTCACCTCAATACGAACCAGTGAGCGATGGAGCATTATCTGCATACCCTTGACCTTGTGCTCATCAGACTCGTCGAGCAGGGTTGCCTCGGCCTCGCGGCGGTCGCGCTCGGCGCGTTCAAGGTCTATTTCGTCAGGGCGCTGGGCTATAGTGCTTAAAATCCTGACTGTTTTGTCATTAATCTCGGCCACTCCCCCGAAGATAGCAAGCTTTTTTTCAACGCCGTTGTTGATATAGCGCAAAATTCCGTCTCCGAGCACCGCCGATATCGGAGCGTGACCCGGAAGCACGCCTAAGTCTCCGTCGATACAGCGCATGATAACCATATCGGCGCGCTCGACGAATTTCACTCCGCGGGGCGTGGTTATAGTCAGATGAAGTTTATTGCTGCGACGGGCCTCTTGTTTTGCCATACTAATCTCCACCCTTATGCGTTTTTATATCTTTCGGTAACCTCGTCAATCGAGCCGACGTAAAGGAAATAGCCTTCGGGTATCTCGTCGTGTTCTCCCTCAATAATTTCGCGGAAGCCCCGAATTGTCTCCTCGACAGACACATAGCGCCCCGGAATTGAGGAGAATTTCTCGGCCACATAGAAGGGCTGCGACAGGAATTTTTGAATCTTTCTTGCCCTGTTGACAATAAGCTTATCTTCCTCGGCCAGTTCATCCATGCCGAGAATTGCGACAATGTCCTGAAGGTCTTTGTAGCGTTGCAGGATGCTGCGAACGGCTTGAGATACCCTGTAATGCTCAGCTCCGACAATGCTTGCCTCAAGGATTCGCGAGGACGATTTAAGCGGGTCGACCGCGGGATAAATACCCTGCTCGACAATCGCGCGTGACAGGACTGTCACCGCGTCAAGATGCGCGAAGGTTGTCGCGGTTGAAGGGTCGGTGAAGTCGTCTGCCGGCACATAGATTGCCTGAACCGAGGTAATAGACCCAGATCTTGTTGAGGTTATGCGCTCCTGGAGCGAGCCGATTTCATTTGCAAGCGTTGGCTGATATCCGACAGCACTCGGCGTTCTCCCCAAAAGAGCCGACACCTCCGAGCCCGCCTGCACAAAGCGGAAGATATTATCAATGAATAGCAGAACATCCTGCTGTTTTACATCGCGGAAATACTCTGCCATAGTCAGCCCCGTGAGGCCGACCCGCATTCTGACGCCGGGCGGCTCGTTCATCTGACCAAACACAAGTGCTGTGTTTTCAATAACTCCCGAAGCTATCATGTCGTAATAAAGGTCATTTCCTTCTCGGGTTCGCTCGCCCACACCGACAAAGACAGAATACCCGCCATGTTCTTTGGCGATGCTGTTAATCAGCTCCATAATGAGGACGGTTTTGCCAACCCCCGCACCCCCGAAAAGACCTATCTTTCCGCCTTTTGAGAAGGGGCAGAGAAGGTCTATAGCTTTAATTCCGGTTTCAAGAATTTCGGGCTGAGCTATCTGATCGGTGAGCTTTGGCGGGGAGCGATGGATAGACCACTTATCCCGGCTCTCTATCTCGGGCTTATCGTCTATCGGCTTGCCGATGACATTGACCATCCGCCCCAAAACGGCCTCGCCCACCGGCACTGTGATGGGCGCTCCGGTGTCTTTTGCCGACATACCGCGCATAAGGCCGTCAGTCGGGTGCATAGAGATACAGCGCACTGTGCTGTCGCCAAGGTGCTGCATAACCTCAAGAACAATGGTTTTCCCGTTGTGCTCTATTTCAATTGCATTATATAGTGAGGGCAGTTTGTTCTCAAATCGAACGTCGACAACCGCTCCTATTATCTGTGTTATTTTGCCTGTATTATTAGCTATCATGTATTCCGCCTCTATTCAATATATTTGCACTGCCGACAATCTCGCTCAGTTCCTGTGTAATAGCAGCCTGACGTCTGCGGTTATACATACGGGTTAAATTGTCTATCATATCCGAGGCGTTTTTCCCGGCCGCGTCCATATTAACCATGCGCGCCGCCTGCTCGCTTGTGTGCGATTCAAGGAAGGCCCGGAATAATTTCATGTGTAAAAACAGGGGAATTATATGGTCGATATATGTGTAGAGGTCGGGCTCATATTTTTTTTCCTGGTCGCCTTCGGGGTCTGTGGCAAAAGGGAGCACCTTCTCGATCTTCGGCACATAGTTAAGGACATTCTCAAACTGAGTATAGGCGAGATAAACCTCATCGACCTCGCCCGCCAGATATAGACTTATCATCCATTTTGCGATGCTCTCGGTGCCGTAATAAACCTGCGCGTCTGACACATCTGTAAACTTTCGGACGATATTTTTTTTCTTGCGTGAAAAATATTCGTATCCCTTAGAGCCGACAACCATGAGTTTTTCATTTTTTCCCTGGCTCATGTGTTCTGTGGCCTTAGCTATAATATTTGCGTTGTAGCCGCCCGAGAAGCCGCGGTCGCTTGTCTGTATGACATATAAGGTGCTGCCAACCCGACGCTCTTTGTAAAACACATGGTGCTCAGCTCCTTTTTGTCTGCCGATTTCCTCGGTGATTCTCTTAAGGTTATTGTATATAGGGCGAACTCCGTCGAGCTGAGCTCTTGACTTATACAGCTTTGTGGAGGCAATCATATCCATGGCTTTGATAATCTGACCGGTGGAGCTGACATTCGATATTCTTTGTTTTATATCTTTGGTCGATGTCATGTCGATTCCTCCTTATACGTAGTTGTATTGCTCTTTAACCTTTTCTATAACGATATCAATATTTTTTGCCAGCTCTTCTGAGACTGTGCCGGTTGTGCGGATTTCTTCGATTATATATGCCGCGTGAGTGGAGACATATTTAAGAAAGTCTTTCTGGAAGCGCAGTATTCGGCTCACCTCAATATCGGCTAAATGATTGTTGTTAAGCGCATAAAGAATCAATACCTGATCCTCAATCGGCAGCGGGCGGTATTGCTGCTGCTTCAGGACTTCCATAATGCGCTCGCCGTGGTTCAGGCGGTCAATCGTGTCCTGATTAAGATCCGAGCCAAATTGCGAGAAGGAGGCAAGCTCCTTGTACTGCGCGAATTCAATTCGCAAAGGCCCTGCCAGTTTTCTCATGGCCGGGATTTGAGCCGTTCCCCCAACGCGCGAAACCGAGAAGCCGGGATTGATAGCCGGGCGGATGCCGTGGTTAAACAGATCGGCCTCAAGGTATATCTGTCCGTCGGTAATCGAGATAATGTTAGTGGGTATATATGCCGAGATGTCTCCCTCCTGCGTTTCGACTATAGGAAGGGCGGTAAGCGTTCCTCCGCCGTGTTCTTCGCTCAAACAGGCGGCGCGCTCAAGAAGTCTTGAATGCAGGTAGAAAACGTCGCCCGGATAGGCTTCGCGGCCGGGCGGGCGGCGCAGAAGCAGGCTTATTGCCCGGTATGCCACGGCATGCTTTGAGAGGTCGTCGTAAACCACAAGGACATCGCGCCCGGCATACATCCATTCCTCGGCTATGGCGCAGCCGGCATAGGGGGCCAGATACTGCAGGGGAGCCGAATCGCTCGCCGAGGCAACGACAACTGTTGTATAGTCCATAGCTCCGGTTTCGTTGAGCACTTTTATAATGCGAGCCATAGTAGACGCCTTCTGACCGATAGCTACATAAACGCAATAGACGTTTTTGTCCTTTTGGTTTATAATAGTGTCGATTGCGATAGCCGTCTTTCCTGTTTCGCGGTCGCCTATAATCAATTCCCGCTGACCTTTTCCGATAGGAACAAGTGCGTCGATAGCCTTAATGCCGGTTTGAAGCGGCCTGTTAACCCCTTGACGCTTAATCACGCTTGGGGCGGGGTTTTCTATTTTTCGGTATCTGTCGGTTGCAACAAGTCCTTTGTCGTCGATTGGTTCACCCAGCGCGTTTACCACGCGGCCGAGTAGAGCGTCTCCCACCGGAACCTCGGCCATTCTGCCCGTCAGTCTTACGGGGTCTCCTTCTTTGATGCTCGCATCAGACCCCATGATAACGACACCTATGCTGTCCTCGTCAAGATTGAGCGCCATGCCGTAAACTCCGTTTTGAAATTCGAGCAGCTCGCCGCTCATGGCGCTTTTCAGGCCATAAACGCGAGCGATACCGTCGCCGACCTGTATAACCGTGCCTGCCTCGGTTATTTTTATTTCCGAGGCGTAGGACATTATATGCTCTTTAATTGTTTTGCTTATTTCAAGAGGGTTGACTGTCATCCACCGACACCTCGCTTCAAGCTTTCTTTCATATCGTTTAATTCTGATTTCACGGTGCGGTCAAAGATAAGTCCTCCCGCCACAACATAGAATCCGCCTATAACCTCGGGATCCACGGTGGCCTTGATTTCAACCTGCATCTGAAGCTTTTTTGCCAGAATCCTCTGGATTGCCTCCTTTTGCTCCTCGCTCAGCTCTTTTGCCGAGACAACCTTTGCCTCGATTTTTCCAAGCCGTCTGTTTGCAAGATCGATGTATTCGTCAAGTGCGGGCAGAATCAGCGACCCGCGTTTTTTACGCACCATATGAAAAAGAACCTCCATTAAATAATCGGAAAGATTCTCTGAAAATGCTTTATGGAAAAGTTGTTGTTTGGCTTCATCCGACACCTTCGGATGCATGAGAAAGGACTGTATATCGGGGTCGTCGATAGCGTCCCGAATTATTAGAGCCTGTTTCAAATCCTTTTCAAACGAACCTTTTTGGGCCGAAATGTCAAGAAGAGCGCCGACATAACGCTCTCTTATAGTTGCCATTGGACTTCCTCCAATTGGGCGAGCGTATCCAGAAAGAGCTTATCCTGTGTTTTATCATCAATATTTTGCGCCACATATTTTTCGGCAATGGCAGAAGCCATTTCGATAATGTAAACCCGCGTTTCCTCGGCAAGGCGCTTTTTGTCCGATTCAATGACTTCAAGGGCGCGGTCCTTTATTTCGCGAGCCTCACGCACCGCGTCCTCAAGGATTGTTTTTCTCTCGTCTGCGGCCTTGTTGCGCGCGGCCTCAAGAATCTCCGAGGCCTCGGAGTCTATTTCTTTTATTTTCTTTTCATATTCCGCGATAAGTTCTTTTGCTTTAGCCATAGTCGCGTCTGCGCTGTCAACCTTCTCCTGAATCCTCTCGGTTCGCATCCGCAAAAATTTCTTAACCGGTTTGTAAAGAATAAATGTCAGTGCAACGGCAAGGATAATTGCGTTGAACAATTGTATGCCGATATTGATAAGGGTGTCGGGGCCGAGGCTAAAAACACTCCCTTCGGGAATTGTTTGGGTCAGAAATACTACCATTTTATGCAATTAAAATGCCTCCCTGTGTTTAGAGTTGGATATAAACCCGTGCTTAGCCTAACAAGTTGATTAAGGTGTTAACCAAGGGGTTGGCGAACAGCATGATGATGGCGATAACAAGACCGTAAATACCCGATGTCTCGGCCATAGCAAGACCGATAAACATCATGCTTCTGATAGAATCGGCAGCCTCAGGCTGTCTTGCAACCGATTCAATGGCTTGGGCGGCTATCTTTGCCTGCCCGAATGTTGTTAAAAGTCCGTTAAGAAGTGCTATCGCGGCGGCAATGTGTACCAGTCCGATGGTAATTGCAAGTGCTTCCATGAAAATTCCTCCAGGTATTTTGTTAAAGTTTATTTTAATATTTTCGGTTTTTTGTTATCTTAGTCGGCAGCGCCCTTGATATACATCAGGCTTATTATAACAAATATATAGGTCTGCAGGGCGCCGAAAACAACGTCGAAAACTCCGTGGAGCAGAGCCGGCAGCCCGAATTGAACAAATATTGGTGTGAGCGAATAGTAAAGCGTGAGAAGGATTGTTCCCGAGAGCATATTTCCGAAAAGACGGAAGCTGAGAGAAACCGGCTTTGCAAGCTCTCCGAGCAGGTTTAGCGGAAAGAATATAAAATGCGGCTCAAAGAAGCTTTTTAAGTATTTCCCGCCGCGGTGCCTAAAGCCCATAAAGAGCATAATCACAAATGTGGCGAGCGCCAGCGCAAAGGTGGTTGCCCAGTCGGCTGTTGGCGCCCTCATGCCGAAAACGCTCAAAAGGCTTGAGGAAAGAATAAAAACGAAAACCATGAAAAACCAAGGGGCGACATAAGAAAGCTTTGGCCCGAGTGTGTTTGCCGCGAAATTGTCGAACATTTCAACCATTGCCTCGGCCGCGTTTTGGAATCCGGTCGGCGTTTCCTTAAATCTTCCGAGCATAATGCGGATAACAACGGCAAGCACGATAAGGAGCAGCATAATTATCCATGTGTTGACTATCGTTTCGCTTATAACAATTTTAAAGCCCGCGATTTCAAAAACCCATATATTGTCGATATTTACCACTTGTGGTTCATCTCCTTGCTATATATACTAACTATCAATAATTCATTTTTTCGAGGTGAACTTCACGCCATATATTGCAATCTGGTAAGAAAAGACCCCGGCCACAACTCCCCAGATGCTAACCGCAGGAACGAGCGCACCGATGAGTAGCACGACACCGGTGATAAGAAGCCTTAAGATGTGTTGTGCGCTGACGTATAGACCTGCCTGTTTCTGTTCCATCTTGAGCGCCCTGTCTATCGCTCTCTCAAGCAGAAAAACCTTTGTAATACTTGCTGCCGCACCCAGAGCCACTCCAAACACAAACGGGAGGGATGACGCCGAGCGGTAGTAAAAGAGAGAGATAAGGACGCATATCAGCGATATGATTATTATTGCTACAATAATTTTTTTGGCCAAATCCGACAGCTTCATAATGCCCCCCGCTCGATAATTAACAGAATATTATTTCTTGTTTTTCGACATATTAAAAATCAGTTTAATAGCCGCTCCGGCGCCCAAAAAAGAAAAAATCAAAAGGAGCCAGGGTGAGGTGCCTAAGAGGATGTCGAGATACTTGCCCAGCAGCACACCGACCAGGACCGTCGCCGTCATCGTTACTCCGATATGCGCAAATTGAGACAGCGACTGAAAAAGCTCCCTATTATTCTTATTATTTTTATCTTTTTTTTGATTCATAATAATGGTCGTGTCCTTTAGCGCGCCGTGAGAATTGTGTCGATTTGGCGCTCGCCGAATATGCCGCTATTAATAAGGCGGCAGGGCAACAAAACTCACCTTTGAAAGCTTTCTCTTTCAAATTTCACCCATCTTTCTATCTTCATAAGTAGCATATCCCGAGGGATGAAATATAGCCGCGGTATTTTTATAGAGATTATCCGTTCCCGGGAAAAAAGAAAGCGGAAATCTTCATTTTTTTCTTCAATAATAATATTATAGCATAATGTTGTTAAACTTTCAAGCGCTTTTCTCATTTGTTAAAGATAGCAAACCTCATGAATTATATGATTTTGTGCGCCTTTATTTTGTCCGTTTCGCGAAAAGTTGTCCTCGCGCTCTCTTTTTGGAATGTTGACATAGGCTAAAAATGGTGTATAATTAAGATTGAAATACCGAAAGGCGGTCGAGGGCTGATGAGCGATCCGAAAATTGAATGTTTAAAAGAAAGGCTACCCTTTTGGGACGAGCTGTCAGAAAGAGAGAGGGGCATTCTTGTCGGCGGAGCGCGCATTGTCTCCTATAAAAAGGACAGTGTTATCTACAACGGCACAGGCGACCTCGGCATTCTGATAATTCGCCGGGGAAGGGTATATGCCTGCACAGTAACCGAGGAGGGGCGAGAATTTGTGCTGCTCCGGCTTTTTGTGGGCGACTTCTGCCTGCTTGCCTCATCTCATGTGATGGAAGATATACGATTCACCTTATACATAAACGCCGAAACCGAGGCAGACGTTTTGATTCTTGATTCATCCTCCTGTGCCGAGGTTTGCCGGGACAACCCCCGTGCCGAGGCTTTTTTGCGCCGCGTTCTGTCGTCGCATTTTTCGGATATGGTATTAAATATGCAGAGTATGCTGCTGGTCAGCGCCGAAAAGAGGATAGCCGCATTTATCTGCGCCGAGGCCGACCGAACCGGAACAACCCGGGTAAAGGCCACACATGAACAGATTGCCCGGCATGTCGGCTCGGCGCGCGAGGTGGTCTCGCGTACTCTGGGGCGGCTTGCCGCCGAGGGAGCGGTCAGCCTTGAGCGGGGGCTTATCGTCGTACGTGACAAGCAAAAGCTTGTGAAGCGGGCGGCGACTAAGTAAGTATCCAAGTGTTTATTTGAATTTAATGGGAGTTATGGGAGAAGTATTATGTGCGAAAATATCAGGAAGGTTGCGGGAATTGTAAGGCGGGGAGTCGGGCAGGAGATTGTTGGCCGGGGTGAGGTTGTAGACCTTGCTCTGATAACCCTGCTCGCCGGTGGGCATATGCTGCTCGACGACGTTCCGGGAACGGGAAAAACCCTTTTGTCAAAGACCTTTGCCGCCTCTCTCTCGCTTGATTTTAAAAGAGTTCAGTGTGTTCCCGACCTTTTGCCCTCGGATATTGTCGGCGTCAACTTCTTTGACCTCAAGCTCTCGGATTTCAGGTTTGTCAAGGGGCCTGTCTTTACAAACATCCTCCTTGCCGACGAGATTAACCGCGCCATGCCCAAAACCCAGTCGGGCTTGCTTGAGTGCATGGAGGAGCGGCAGGTCACTGTTGACGGCGCGACATACCCGCTCGCCCAACCCTTCATGGTAATCGCCACTCAGAATCCGGTTGAAACAAGGGGAACCTTCGAGCTGCCCGAGGCGCAGCTTGACCGCTTTCTTGTCAAATCGGCCATGGGGTATCCGACGCAGGAGGAGAGTATTGTGATGGTCGAGCGCAAGCTTGCGCCACATCTACCCGAGCCGCTCGAGAGAGCCGAGCCCGAAGTTATAATTGCGGCGGCCGAGGAGATGCAGGCCGTCTATATCCACCGCGACCTGATAGGCTATGCCGCGGCAATCTGCGCCCAAACGCGGCGCGAGAGCGGAGTTCTCCTTGGCGCGAGCCCGCGCTCGCTGATACATCTTTTGAAGGTGGCTCAGGGCTACGCGGCGCTCTCGGAAAGAGTGCATATCCTTCCTGATGACATAAAACGCGCCGCGAAGCCGGTGCTTGCCCACCGGATTGTCTGGGATAACAGCTTTCTTGGCTCGGGAGGGCGGGGAGAGGCTCTGATAGACCGGATCTTGCAGGAGATACCGGTTCCGAGCGAGGATATTGATTTTACCCGCCGGAATACCTAAGGTCAGGCACAAGCGCCATCAAGTTTTACGGAGGTGAGGGCGACGCAAGAGTTTTTAGGAAATGCTTTGGATTTTTTTGCAATTGTTGTGACATCGGTATATTTTCTCATATTTATTCTGACCCTGCTGCTCGCCCTTGTGATAAGGCGCGGATATGTCTCGCTCAAACTTGTCGCCCTCGGTACGCTGTCCTACAGTCGGCATTTTTCGGTGGACGGCGTTTTTGAGGGCGGGGAGGTTGAGCTTATCGAGGAGGTAAAAAACGATAGTTTCTTCCCTCTCTTTTTCGTGCGCCTTGATTTTTATGCGCCCGACGGCCTTGTTGTCGACGGGCTTTTTTGCCGCGGTCAAATGAAGCTTACAAGCGTATTTAACATCCTTCCGCGCTCGACGGTGACAAAGACTCACCGGGTGGGCGCAGTGCGTCGCGATCACTATGTACTCGAAACAGTTTCGATAAAATACCGGAAAAACATATTCGATTTCAATGCCCCCGCCGAGCTTTATGTCTATCCGGGAAAATTCAGGGCGCCGGCCTTCAGAGAGCCTGATATACTGCGCAGCGGTGAGGCACACTCTCTCTGGCGGGGGGTTGAGGACAGATTTTTCGTCTCGGGTGTGCGCGACTATAGGTACGGCGACCCTATGCGGAATATAAATTTCAAGGCGACGGCCAGAGCATCGTCGGGCGGCTCATACCGGCTGATGAGCAGCTCATACGACAGCTCGCGTGACTTTGGCGCTATGATATTTCTTGACCTGACGCCCTATCCCGAGGTTACCTCCGAGCCGGCCGACAGCGAGAGACTGCTTGAGAACGGCCTTTCGTCGGCCTGCTATATTTTCGGAGAGACTGTGGCCGGCGGCGGGAGAGTGGGATTTGCGGCTAATGCCGCGGTTGGCGGCAAGAGATATATTTTCCGGCCTCCTGGGAGCGGGAGAGGGCATATCAAAGAGATTCTTGAGTCTTTTGCCGAGATAACCTACTTCAAACGCCGCGATTATTCCTTCAATGCCCTTGTGCGCCAGCTTGCGCCCGAGATTCGGCTTGACATCGACATTTATATCCTCACTCCCTTTCCCGATGAGGCCCTCTCGCGGACGGTTACCGAACTTGGCAGGCGGCGGGGCGTGAGTCTTGTGCGCTTTGGGGCAGACGAGAGACCCGACGCCCGAGAGGAGGCATGAGAATGAAAAAGATATTTGTTTTTATAAAGAAATATCATGCAGAGATAGGGAGCGGAGCGTCGCTCTATGCCGTGATTTTTTTCTTTTGGCTCTGGGGGAGGGTTGAGCCGGTCAACAGAGTGCTCTATTGGTTGGCGGCATTTTTGAGTATTGCTTCGCTTTTTTTGCTCGCCTTTTTCATAAGGAAGCTCTGGTTCAAGTACAGATCAAGCATCGCGCGATTTACAAAATCAACATATGTCAAGCTTGGCAAAAAACTTATCGAAATACTTGATAAAATAGGCGTCAGACGCGGGCGCGGAAACCTGATCTCGGGAAGCACAACTGTGACATTCTCTTTTTTCGAGCAGGGCAGACTTCAAAAAAGGTCAAAAAGGCGAGCCAAATGGAAGCTTCTTGAAACAGACAGGCAGCGCCTGGGCTATCTATACCAAAGACTAATAAACAGGAAGCTTGAGGGCGGCAGCAATATCAGCCACTCGGACACCCCCGATGAAATCGCCCGGGCACACGCCGAGAGCGACGTCGAATCAAGACTTTTTACCTGCTACTCAGACCACCGCTACTACGACCCGCGCCCGCTCGACGGAGAGGAACTTGTAAAAATCAAAGAAGAGTTGGGGATTAAGTAGTCCGGGTGACTGTTGAGTGCCGATTTTATAATGAAGCAAGGAATGCGACAGGGCAAACCGCTTGTCGGTGCATAGTGACCACTTTACAATAATATGTATAACCTGCACAATAAAATTTTGTCAATGCTTTATCACTTTATCATGATAAATCATTGACAAATTCCTTTCGGCGTGTTAAAATATTCTCATAATTTATAAAGATAACAGTCGGGTGGATGAAAAAAGGTTTGTAAGACTTGTCTTTCAACCTTTAAAACGGTGAATTTTATGCCGATGCCGCACAGGCGGCGGGGCATTGGTCAAAAATTCGCGGCCATCAGAAAGGTATGGTCATAAATATGCAGAATGAAACAAGATATTTCAGCAAGGCCGAGAAGGTTAGCGCAGAGTGCCGCGAGATCTACTCGGGCTACGGCTACAAACAATATAATATGAGCCGATTTGAAGAATACGATCTCTATGCCGCAAATCGCGATTTTCTTATCGGCGACAGCATTATCACCTTCACCGAGCGGGGCGGGCGATTGATGGCGCTCAAGCCCGATGTAACCCTTTCGATAGTTAAAAACGCGGCCTGCGAGGGCGGGCGGCAGGAGAAGGTTTTTTATCTTGAAAGCGTTTACAGAACCGATCAGAGTTCCTCCGAGTTTCGCGAGATAATGCAGCTTGGTCTTGAGTGCATAGGCGATATAGGGCTATATCAGACCGGCGAGGTTGTGGCGCTTGCGGCAATGAGCCTCTCGGTAATCAGCAAAAATTATATTCTCGATCTCTCTCACCGCGGCTTTATCTCGGCTCTGGCCGACCGTGCCGCGATATACGGTGAGGCGCGGGGTGAGCTTATGCGCTGCATTGGAGGACGAAATTCGGCGGGGGTTCGCTCTATTTGCGCGGCGCGGGGAGTTGCGCCCGATTTGACAGAGCAGCTTGCCGGGCTTACCGGGCTTTACGGGTCGATGACCGATATAATGCCAAAGCTCGAACTTATGTCGGTTGGCGAGAAGGCCGATGCGGCTCTGGCCGAGCTGCGCTCGATATACCGGATTCTTGAGGAATTTGGCTGCGCCGAGCGGGTTAATCTTGATCTCTCGCACACGGGCGACATGAAATATTACGGCGGCGTTACCTTCTGCGGATATATTGAAAATATCCCCTTTGCGCTGCTCTCGGGCGGGCGGTATGACGGGTTGCTCGAAAAGTTTGACAAACCGGGGGGCGCGGTCGGCTTTGCCATCTATCTTGACCGCCTGTCCTCGCTCCCCGAGCCCAAAAGCCAATATGATGTTGATATTCTGCTAGTCACTCAAGAGTGCGATGGTGCGGAGGTGGCGCGGGCAGTCGAGAAACTGAGGAGGTCGGGCAGGAGCGTGATGGCAGTCAGAAAAATCTCCAAGGGCGGCCCGCGCTGCCGCGAGATTGTTTATATCGAGAAGATGAAGGATTCGGATGGCGAGGTATCGGGAAGGAAGGGGTATAGATAATGAGAGAGATGATAAATATAGCCCTGCCTAAGGGGAGGCTCGGCGAGAGCGCGTACAGAATATTCGAGAGCGCGGGCTACGGCTGCCCCGATGTGCTGAGCGACACGCGCAAGCTTGTTTTCGAGGACGAGAGCTGCGCCGTTCGTTTTTTTTGGGTGAAGCCCTCCGATGTTGCAATCTACACAGAGCGGGGTGCGGCCGACATTGGTGTTGCCGGTCTCGATATCCTGCTTGAGGGCGAACATGATGTCTATGAGTTGCTCGACCTTGGCATTGGCAGATGCCGCATGGCGGTTGCCGCTATGACAGATTTTGAGGACAACGCCGGGTGCACACTGCGGGTTGCAACCAAATTCCCCAATATCGCAAAAAAGTACTATCTCTCCCAAGGGCGCGATATTGACGTAATAAGGCTCAACGGTTCTATTGAGCTGGCGCCCCTGCTCGGATTGTCTGATGTTATAGTCGATATAGTTGAAACAGGGACTACGCTGCGCGAGAACAATCTTGAGGTGAGAAGCGAAATCGTGAAAATCAGCGCCATGCTTATCGCCAATAAGATAAGCTACAGATTTAAAAACCGGCGCATATGCGAGCTTGTCGAGAGGATTCGGGCGGAGGGAATCGGAAATGATTAAAATTTATAAATATAAAGACGCGCCCGCCAGCGAGATATTCGCGCGAGTCGAGGAGGGGCGCGACACCTCTTGCGCTGTCTCCGAAATAATCGCCGAGGTTCGCGCGCGCGGTGACGCGGCACTCTCCTATTTGACCGAAAAATTCGACGGGGTAAGACTTGAGACTTTTGAGGTTTGCCGCAAGGAGATTGACGGTGCCTTGGGGCTTATCGGTGCCGAATTTTTGGGCGTGCTCACCCGAGCTGCCCGGAACATAAAGGAATATCACAAAAATCAGCTTCGAGAAGGCTTTGAAATTAAAAAAGACGGAATAATTCTCGGCCAGAAGATAACTCCTATCGAGAAGATCGGAGTATATGTTCCGGGAGGAACAGCGCCCCTTTCGTCGACTGTGCTGATGAATGTCATTCCGGCAAGGCTTGCGGGATGCTCCGAAATTGTCATGTGCACACCCCCGGGGAGTGATGGCAGAATAAATCCCGCCATACTTGCGGCGGCAGCGCTCGCCGGGGTTGACAGAGTTTTTGCCCTTGGCGGGGCGCAGGCTATAGCCGCGCTGGCATACGGCACCGAGAGCATTCCGGCGGTTGACAAGATAGTCGGCCCGGGAAACGCCTATGTTGCCGAGGCAAAGCGGCAGGTTTTCGGCAGGGTGTCAATAGACATGATTGCGGGGCCGAGCGAGATACTCATTGTCGCCGACGAGCATTGCAACCCCGACTATGTCGCCGCCGACCTGCTCTCGCAGGCTGAGCATGATAAAATGTCCTCGGCGGTGCTGGTCACAGACAGTCCGGCGCTTGCCACCGCCGTCAAAGACGCCCTTGAGCGGCTTGTCTCAGACCTGCCCCGGCGTGGGATTGCCCGCGAATCAATAGACAAAAACGGCAAAATCATCATAACCGACAATATAAAAGAAGCAATTGAGATAGCCAACGGAATAGCCCCCGAGCACCTTGAATTATGCGTTGACGACCCGATGAGGTATCTACCCGAAATTAAGCACGCAGGCTCGATTTTCCTTGGAAAATATTGCCCCGAATCGCTCGGCGACTATTATTCCGGCACAAATCACACCCTCCCCACAGGCGGCACCGCCCGTTTTTCAAGTCCCCTCTCTGTTGATGATTTCGTCAAAAAATCCTCTTATACTTACTACACCGAGGACGCACTTGGAGCCGCTGCAGACGACATAATCGCCTTTGCAGAAAAAGAAGGTCTTGCCGCCCATGCGCTTAGTGTCAGCATCAGGCGCGGGCGGCCGGAGAGAGGGCAAGACACCTCCGAAAACACACCGAAAGGCTAAGCAGACAATGAAAATTATCTACGCCACCCAAAGAATCGCGGATTTTGACGCATACACCCCGGGCGAACAACCCCGCGATATGAAATATATCAAGCTCAACACAAACGAGTCACCTTTCCCCCCTTCGCCTCTTGTTCGAGAGGCGGTATGCAGCGAAATTGAGAATCTGAATCTTTATCCCGACCCCACCTGTGCTGCTCTTGCGGCGGCTGCGTCGGCTACGTATGGCGTTTCGCCCGAAAATCTGATTTTCACAAACGGCTCAGACGAAATTCTCAATTTTGCCCTCCTTGCATTTGCAGGCGGCGAGCGCGCTGTCGCCTTCCCCGACATAACCTACGGGCTCTACTCTGTTCTTTGCGAAATGTATGGCACTCGGTATCAAAAAATCGCTGTGAGCGAGGACTTTTCGATAGACCCGCAAGATTATTGCGGCATCGGAAAGAATATAATAATCGCTAATCCAAACGCGCCGACCGGCCTCTGCCTTGCTCCCTCCGAGATTGAGGCAATCGCCAAAAGCAACCCGCAAAATCTGGTGATAATCGACGAGGCATATATTGCCTTCGGGGGTGAGAGCTGCGTTGGTCTTATAAAAAAACATGAAAATCTTCTTGTAACGCGAACCTTTTCAAAATCACATTCGCTGGCAGGTGCGCGGCTTGGTCTGGGTATCGGCTCGCCCGAGCTGATAAAATATCTCAATAAAATAAAATATTCCTTCAATGCATACAGCGTAAACCGCATGACCCTTGCCGCCGGAGCAGCGGCTTATGAGGACGAGCAGTATTACGAGAAAAATTGGGGGGTGATATGCCTCACGCGTGAGCGGGTTCGAGAAGCGCTTCTTGCTCTTGGCTTTTGGGTGACAAACTCGCGGGCGAATTTTCTTTTTGCAAAAAGCCCCGAATTTGTCGGAGAGGCGCTTTATCGTGAGCTTAAGAGACGCGGGATTCTTGTCCGGCATTTCAGCTCGCCGCGCATATCTGATTATCTCCGCATAACAATCGGCACAGACCGCGATATGGACGCCCTTCTTGAGGCCCTGCGCGCTATTAAAAAGAGAGGAATCGGAAAATGAGAAAAAGTGAGATAAGCCGCAAAACAAATGAGACAGATATAAATCTTGCCCTCAATCTTGATGGCGGGGCTCGAAAAATCTTTTCGGGAAACGGCTTTTTTGACCATATGCTAACGCTTTTTGCTTATCACAGCGGCATCGGCCTCACGCTTGACTGCCGCGGCGACACCGAGGTTGATTTTCACCATTCGGCCGAGGATATCGGCATAGTTCTTGGCGAGGCCTTCGCAGACGCAATCGGAGAGGGAGCCGGGATATGCCGCTATGGCAGTGTGATTCTGCCGATGGACGAGGCGCTGATTCTTGCGGCGGTCGATATCTCAGGCAGGGGGCTGCTTGTTCTTGATTTGCCCGGCCTCGGTCGGCGCGTTGGCGACTTTGACACAGAGCTTGTGGAGGAATTTTTCACCGCATTTACCCGCCGCGCCGGGATAACCCTCCATATCCGCGCTCTATCGGGCAAAAACACTCACCACATAATCGAGGGGGCATTCAAGGCCTTTGCCCGGGCATTGCGTCAGGCAGCGGCAATCGACCCGGCATCGGGCGGAGATGTTCCGTCGAGCAAGGGATTGCTGTGATTATTAGGAGCTGGCTAAATGATAGCAATTGTTGACTATGGCGTGGGAAATCTTTTCTCGCTCTCCTCCTCGCTAAAATATATCGGCGCAGCGGCGCTTGTCACGGGCGAGCCCCGTGAGATAGCGCGTGCCGACAAGATAATTCTCCCCGGCGTCGGCGCCTTCTGTGACGCGGCGGCAAGGCTCCGCGAGACCGGACTGTTTCAGGTCATACTCAAGGAGGCGGGGGAAGGCAAGCCCCTTCTCGGAATATGCCTTGGAATGCAGCTTCTCTTTGAGCGCGGGTATGAGTTTGGCGGGTGCGAGGGGCTTGGGTTGATTCCCGGCTCCGTCTCTCCCATTGGCGAGATAATCGGCGAGCGCCTCAAAATTCCACACATCGGCTGGAACAGGCTGATTTTCCCCAAGGACAAAGAGAAAAGCCCCCTTTATAAATACACAAGCGAGGGCGATAGCGTTTATTTTGTCCATTCGTATCACGGCACCGGGTGCGCCGAATCTGTCAGCGCATATACCGAATATGGCACAAGTATTGTGGCGTCGGTTGAAAACAGAGCGGGCAATGTGTTCGGAACGCAATATCATCCCGAGAAAAGCGGCGCTGTCGGGCTGGGGATACTCAGAGCCTTCGCCGAAATCAAAACAGAGGAAGGGCGGAGTTTTTTAAAATGAAAATTTTTCCGGCAATTGATTTATTTAAAGGGCGGGCGGTTCGCCTGCTGCATGGCGACTATAACAGAATGACGACGTACAGCGAAAAACCCGCCGAGGTTGCGCAAAGCTTTAGCGAGGCCGGCGCCGAGTATATTCATATAGTAGACCTTGAGGGCGCAAGAGACGGTAAAACGCCCAACTTTGGCACGGTTCGCGAGATAATTGCCAAAAGCGGTCTTTTTGCCGAGGTTGGCGGCGGGATTCGCTCGCGCGAGGTGATAGAAAAATATCTTCAAGCAGGTGCGGGGAGAGTGATTCTCGGAACGGCAGCTCTTGCCGACCCCGATTTTCTCGCCCTGGCCGTTCGCGATTTTGGCGAGCGGGTTGCCGTTGGTGTCGACGTGAAGGACGGATTTGTTGCGATTAATGGCTGGCGTCAGACGAGCAAGGTCGATTATTTGTCCTTCTGCGGGCAGCTTGAGGAGATCGGCGTCAGAACAGTAATCTGCACCGATATATCAAAAGACGGCGCCATGCGCGGCGCTAACCACAAGCTTTACCGTGAGTTGTCGGGGCTGTTTGATATGAATATCATCGCCTCGGGCGGAGTCAGCACGCTTGACGATCTGCAGAGCCTCGCTTCGCTCGGGATTTACGGTGCGATAATCGGCCGGGCGCTCTACACCGGCGACATAAAATTAAGTGAAGCAATAAAGGTGTCAAGAGTTTAAAAGAAAAACTCTCTTTTAAAACAACGAGCTATGTGCTGATGCCTCCGAAATTGTCGCGGCAATACCGGCCGCTCGGCATCGGCGCAGATCTCGGCAATCCGGAAAGGAATATTAATAATGATTGCAAAACGAATAATACCCTGTCTTGACGTTCGGGACGGGCGGGTAGTCAAAGGTAAAAACTTTCTCGGCCTCACAGATGTCTCCTCGCCGGTGGCGCTCGCCGAGTTTTACAATTCCTCGGGGGCCGACGAGCTGGTTTTCTACGACATCACCGCCTCGGCTGAGGGGCGGAAAATATTCACCGATATTCTTACCGAGTGTGCCAGCCGGGTTTTTATCCCGCTGACTGTTGGCGGGGGAATAGGCAGCGTTCAAGATTTTGACAGGGTGCTCAAGTGCGGTGCAGACAAGGTGAGCGTTAACTCGGGAGCGATAAAAAAACCAAGCCTGATTTACGAGGCGGCCAGGCGCTACGGCAGTCAGTGCGTGGTGCTGTCAGCCGATATAAAGCGGGTTGGCGGTCGGTTTCGGCTCTTTGCCCGGGGCGGGCGCGACGACACCGGTCTTGACGCGCTCGAATGGCTGCGCCGTGGGGTTGGTAACGGCGCGGGCGAGGTGGTGGTCAACAGTATCGACACCGACGGGGTGGGGCAGGGCTTTGACCTTGAACTCCTTGCCGCTGTCTGCGAGGTTGTCGACGTTCCGATTATTGCCTCGGGGGGCGCGGGCAGTGTTGACGATTTTAAAGCGCTCTTTAAGACTCTGCCCCGGGTTGATGCGGCGCTGGCGGCGTCTGTATTCCACTATGGTCAGATTGACATAAGAGAACTCAAGGCCGAGCTGGCTAAGAGTGATATTTTAGTGAGACAGTGAGGTAGACCATGTTTGACATAGAAAAGCTTAAATTTGATAGCGCGGGGCTGATTCCGGCGGTGGTTGTCGATTATGACAGTAAAAAGGTGCTCACCGTTGCTTATATGAACGATGAGAGCCTTAAAATAAGTATCGAGGAGGGGCGAACCTGCTTTTGGTCTCGCTCGCGCCAAACTCTCTGGCGCAAGGGTGAAAATTCGGGAAATGTGCAGCATATAGTGAAAATCATTGCCGACTGCGACCGCGACGCGCTGGTCGTCCTTGTCCGCCGAGACGGTCCTGCCTGCCACACCGGAGCCGATTCCTGCTTTGGCAAGGTGATTTATGAGGCACCGGGTGTATCAGGCGAGTTTTCACTCGACTCTCTAATGGAGCTGATTCTCGGGCGCAAGACCGAAAAAAAAGAGGGCTCTTACACCACTTATCTATTTGAGAAGGGGCTTGACAAAATCCTCAAGAAGGTGGGCGAGGAGTCGACCGAGGTGATAATCGCCGGGAAGTCGGGCGAGCGGAGCGAGACAATCTACGAAATTGCCGACCTTGCCTACCATGTCATGGTGCTGATGGCC
>JBNRMS010000025.1:0-27378 GCA_050309735.1 Eubacteriales bacterium | reverse complement strand
CAAATGCAGGCTGTCGCAATTGAGAAATGCGTGAGCACCGAGCAGCGAGTCGGTCGGAACATTGCGCGAGGCTCCGCATTTTTTGCAATGGACGCGAATGCTGTAGTCAAGAACCTCGGCGTCGAATTCGCCCTCCCCAATCGAGCAGCGGCAAAAGATTTTTTCCTCGGCCTCAAGGTCATGTATGACAAACATTATTATATCGAAAATCTGCGGATCTGAGAGCAGCTTCTCCTCGTCTTGGTGAAGCGCCGAAAAGCTGCTTATTCCATGCTCCTCAAGTATGTCGAGCAGCTCAAGCTCGGTTCGTGCAAGCTCGGCCTTGACATGGTTTGTCTCGCCTATAAAGCATATGTTTATATCCGAGTAAGGGCAGGAGAGAAGAAAGAGTTCCTTTTTAAAAAAGAGTGACGAGCTCACGGTAAAAGAATGAGGCTTAGGGCAGAAAATGCAGGGCACCGAGAGCCTGACCTTACCATCCTTCAAGTAATGCACCGTCATCTCGCTGTGTCCGCAGTCGCATTTCAGCTTTATCATATCGGCTGACAAAGAAAACAGACCAACCGCGCTCATAATGCCTGCGCCGCAATAAGGACAGCGGTATGCAACCGTTGTCTCTTTTGAATCAAGAACCATAGATCCCCCTGTTCCGGCGCGGCTATTATATCTCTATCTGCCGGCCTGATACCATTATATGTCCGCCGTTGGTTTTATGCAATCTCAGCGGCAGTTTAAAAATCAAGATCCAGACTATTTATAAGATCATTTGTTATTCCGGTACTGTATAACTCCTTGTTTGTGTTATACCAATCCTCAAACATCTGGTCAACAAGCGAAACCTTTGCGTTGGCGACATTCACCGGGTCGCCCTCCGATTCATAATAAATTATATGCGCCCCATAGCTTGATGTTATCACGCCGATGTCGCCCACCCGGCGGGTCTCCTCTCCCCAGAGCCATTCGTCAATCTCGGGCATCATATCTCCGCGCGCTACATTATTATAAAAAACAATCCTGCTCGCGCTCTTGTCGGTGGCATATTTCTCAAAAGAAGCAGCCGTTAGCCCCTCGGATTTAAGTTTGGCAAGAACGGCCTCTGCCTCGGCCTTTGCGGCCTCCTCCGAGCCGTAAGCATCGGAGGTGAAGGTCATAATCCCGATATCGCGGGTCATTGTTGTATCGTCCCCACCGTTTTTATCGAGATAATCGGCCACCATTTCCTCTGTCAGACTTGCCAAGAAGCGCTCCTCAAGTATGTCTGAATATTTGGACATAAGGTACTGCAACTCATACGTGTATTGCAGCTCTTCCTCGGTTATATAGCTGTTCTTGTAATAAACGGCGAGATAATCGTCAAGCTCATAGCCTTCAATTGCTGCGGTCACCCGCTTCTGATAGAGATTTTCCTCAATGGCCATCATGTCACTTGTCTCAAGCTTCACTCCGTCCTCGGCCGCGGCGTTGCAGTATGTCAGGAGCGGAACGAGCGCCTCAAGTGCTCTGTTAATTAAGATGTCATACCATGTGTTATTCTCGTCGTACATCTGCTCCTTAAGCGACTTTTCCTCGTCAAACCCCCGCTCTACAAGTTCGGTCTCGGTAAAAGAGAAGGCGGCGTTGTAAATATAATAAACCAAAAGCCCCTCTGTCACCATATATGACCCTTCCTTATCGCCTGTCTCCGGGATTTGATAGTCGCCGCCGCTCGTATCGTTCTCGCCATCCTTATCGTTTTTGCACGACACAAACCCGACAAGAAGACCTATCGCAAGCAGCACACATATGATTGACTTTAAGTAAATTTTCATTCGGTTTCACACCTTTCCGCCAAATATTCCATTTCGGCTTCGGCCGGCAAGAGGCGGCATGATTTGAGATTCATTCCATGCCGCCCCCGCCTCTGTCTTAATTCATTAAGCGTTGACCTTATTAGCAGCCTCACGGTTTACCGCAACGCCATAATCGGTGAGTTTTGTTTTGTACCAATCCTCGCTGTTCTCAGAGAGGATTTTGTCTTTAACCTTGATATACCATGTCTCAAGATCACTCTCTCCCACATAGTACATAATATGATATCCATACTCGGTTTCAACTATTTCAACGTCGCCCTCCGATCGAGCGTCGTCAAAAAGCCAGTTCTCAAACTCTGCGACCATTCTGCCCTTTATAACATCGTCATAAAAGACATTCACATCCTCGTTATAGTCGTCTGCCAGAGCCTCGAAGGCCTCCTTTGTCATCTCGCCGCTCTTGAAGAGCGCCAAGACTTCCTCTGCCTTGAGCTCGGCCGCCTCGGCGGTCGGGTAGCTGTCGGGCTTTAAGAGAATATGGCCGACATTCCTTGCGGGGGTTTGGTCTCGCCCCATCGGCTCCTTCATGAAATATACGGTGACGACATATTCATCGTCGCTCTCGTCGCTGATAAGCGTCATATCTCCTGCGACTCTATTGCTGTCGCACACCCACTTAACCTCATCGTCCGCGCCCTCGGCGTCGGGATCGCTGTAGGCATATCCGCTGTATTCAAGCGCTGCAAGCGCGTTTGACACTTTAGCGGTAAGCTCCTTTTCAATAGCATTCATAATTTTGTCGACAATATCGTCGCTCTCGGTCGTCCCGGCAGTTTTATTGTTGAGCGC
The DNA here is from genome assembly GCA_050309735.1 of Eubacteriales bacterium. Classification (GTDB taxonomy): domain Bacteria; phylum Bacillota; class Clostridia; order Oscillospirales; family CAG-272; genus UMGS1002. The sequence continues at coordinate 24,739 of JBNRMS010000025.1, read as the reverse complement.
GTTGTCGACGGCGGCGGCAATCACGCCGGCGCGGTAAGCCACGAGCTCTGCCTCGTCGGGCAGCAAGCTCTCCTCATATGTTTCTGATTCTTTTTCGTATGAAGCGTCAAAATTGACATCGGCAACATATTCAGCAACATATTTCCGGAAGCCCTCCTCGCTGCCTGTGGCAAGAAGCTCGGCGGCAATAGAGTCAATTTTCGCCTTCTCGGCCGCAAAATCGTATGTCTCATCACCATCCTCGCCCTCATCACTCACAGAAAACTCATAGTAAAGGAAGGAAGCAGTCCAAAAATCGGTCTTATTCTCGTCGTAGTATGCACCGACAGCCTCTTTATCTATCGTGTTCTCAAGCTCGTCAAGCACAATCTCCGAGCATTTTGCCGCAAGCTGCGACATTTCAAGAGCCCGGCGCACGTCCTTAGCCTTAACACCGGTTCCGTAGATTGCCGAAATATAGCCCGCAAGCGTCATATTGTTCTCAGCGGCGTTAGTACGCAGGCTCTCAAAGAATGAATCGACAGATTTATAATCCTCGTCGGCAAGCTTTATCCCTCTCCGATCGGCCTCCTCGCAGTAAAGCACGATTTTCTCGGCCTGCGATATCGCCTCGTCCATAAAATAATCAAACCATGTATCCTCGCTCTCCATATAAGTCTGGTTTTTGAGCGAGACCGAGGTGTCAAGCCCGAGATACGAAGCATAGCTGCCGTATGACCCGAGGAAATTGTTATAGCCGGTGTAGAAGAAATACGACATCATCGTGCCGGTGACATTATAATTATCGCCGCCTATCACCTCTGTCCAGCGCAGCATATAGCCGCCCTCCGAGATGACGGTCAGCGCGATGCTTGATATCAGCAGCGCCGCGATAAGTATAACCACAAGGGTGGAAACCCACGCGGGGCTTTCCTTTTTGGTTTTCTTGTTTTTGGTGAAAACGCTCTCGGTCTCTGCCGACGCATGAGCCTTTCTGAGCTTTTCTCTGTTGCCTTTTCCCATAAAAATGACTTCCTTTGATTCTTATAATATGGCATGGCGCACAAATTGCGCCCTTTAGTAAAACAGTACCATTATATCTTGTTTCCTTGATGGGTATATGAACATATTATGAACTATATCTAAATTTTTTAGCAGCTCAGACAGGGCTTCTCAGACATACATAATTATTGGCAGCACCATCGGGCGGCGTTTTGTCTTTTGATATAAGAACTTTGACACGTCGTCCCGCACCTTGCCCTTGAGCGCCACGCGGTCAAGCCGCCCTTTTCCGCTTATTCCGGCAAGAAGCGCGCTCTGCGCCAGCGCCCGCACCTCATCCATCAGCGCGTCCGACTCGCGAACATAAACAAAGCCGCGCGAAACAATGTCGGGGCCCGAGAGCAGAATGCGCTCGTTAAGGTCGACAGACGCCACAATCACCACAAGTCCGTCCTCGGCCAGATGCCTCCGGTCGCGAAGGACGATATTGCCGATGTCGCCAACGCTGTTGCCGTCGACAAGCACCTTGCCCGAAGGAACGCTCTCGGCGAACCTTGCACCCTTTTTGTCAATTTCAAGCACCCGGCCAATTTCACCGATGAAAATATTCGAGCCCTCAACTCCGATAGAGAGCGCCAGCTCGCGGTTTGCCGCCATATGCCTGTATTCGCCGTGAACCGGCATGAAATATTTCGGCTTGACAAGCGCCTGGAAAAGCTTTAGCTCCTCCTGACAGGCATGTCCCGAGACATGAACCTCCATTGAGCTATCATGCAGTACCTTAACTCCGTTTTTGTAAAGCTCGTTGACCACCCGTCCTACCAGCTTCTCGTTTCCGGGAATGGCGCTTGAGGAGAGAATAACCAGATCGTTCTGCCCGAGGGTAACCTGATTGTGGTCAGAATAGGCCATGCGGTAGAGCGCAGACATCGGCTCGCCCTGACTTCCGGTGGTGATAAGCGTGAGTTGCGAGGGTTTGAATCTTTTTATTTCGTTAATGTCGATAAGAATGCCCGAGGGCATATTGATATACCCGAGTTCGACCGCCGCGCTTACAATATTAAGCATACTCCGACCGGTGATCGCAACCTTTCGGCCATGCCTTGCGCTGATATCTATAATCTGCTGCACGCGATGAACATTAGATGAGAAGGTGGCAACGACTATTCTCTTTTCGGTATTAGACGTAAAGATATATTCAAGCGATTTGCCAACCTTTTTCTCCGAGGGGGTATAGCCCGGGCGCTCGGCATTGGTCGACTCACACATAAGAAGCAGCACTCCCTTGTTGCCATACTCGCCAATCCGGGTTATATTCATCATTTCGCCCTCATAAGGGGTGGTGTCAATCTTGAAGTCTCCCGAATGGATAATAACGCCGCGCGGCGTGGTTATCGCAAGAGCGCAAGCGTCGGCTATTGAGTGGTTAACCCTGATAAACTCGACCGAAAAGCAGCCAAGCTTTACAGTGTCTCCCGCGCTGACCACGTTTAGCGAGGGCTTCCAGGGCAGAGAAAACTCGCCAAGCTTGTTTCTGATAATTCCAAGCGTCAGCTTTGTGCCGTAAACCGGCGGATTCAGCGAGCGCAGAACATAGGGCAGCGCTCCTATATGATCCTCGTGCCCGTGTGTGAGCAGGATGCCTCGAATCTTATCGCGATTGTTTTCAAGATAGGTGATGTCGGGTATAACAAGGTCGATGCCGAGCATATCCTCATCGGGGAAGGCAAGTCCGCAGTCGATTATGATAATGTCGTTTTCATATTCGATAACAGTCAGATTCTTCCCTATTTCATTCAGCCCGCCGAGCGGGATTATGCGCAGCTTTGGCGAGGAGTCGCGGCGGCCGCCACGCTCGTTTGTATTGGCAGTTTCATTGTCGCCCGCAAGCGTGAGACCTCTGCCCCTGTTTTCGTTCCGGCCCCTTCCGGCGCCCCGTCCCTGATTTGCATTTCCGAGCTGATTTGATAAGCGCCCGGCAGTCTTATTCCGGTCGGAACTCGTTTTTTTAGCAGCCGGCGCCCCCACGGGTATATTTTCGTTATCGACCGCAAGCGCGACGTCGGGTGCGGGTGTGTTGCTTTTTGTCTGACGTCTCGGTCTTCTGACTCTTCCGGTCACAGACGAGCGCTTGTTATCTTTTTCTTTTTCTTTGTTATCCATAGTTTTCCTTTCAAATCGGTTAATATTGCGAAGCCGAATCTCTCGTTCGGCCTAAATTTAATATGTATTGTATGATTATAGCCATACACTTCTGAGGACTATAAAATTTTTACCTTTCAAAATACGCCCGCCGATATATATCGGCGGCCGGGTTCCTCAAAATCTTTTCGCTTGTTTTGTGGTGCGTCAAAATCGGCTAACCGGTAGGAGTCGGTTAGCCTCAAATAATTTTTGGCGCACAAACATAAGCCTCTCTCCCAGCGCGGCAACGACCACCCGCGCAGGCAGAAAAGGCTGATTAAGCAACGTTCACACAATCTAAATTATTATACACTATACCCCGGATTTTGTCAACTTTTATTTTTTCGCCCCAGCCATAAGACATTAAATTATTGCAAAAAGAAACCATAAAAAGCCGATAACCGCCCCTCCCGCGGCCGCACCGGCAAGAAAAAAACGCCACCTCCCGCGCCCGCCGCTCTTTCCCCGACCGCTCCGGCATACCGGGAAGGTATATTCCTCAACTATTCTGTTAGCCTCCCTCATCATGTCGCCCTGAGAGCGCGAATGCAAGTCAGCGTCTGCCTTCACAATGAAATAAGCAGTCTCAAACATTCCGCTGCCTGTTCCGTTTAGCACTATCATCTGCCTTGAGCAACCCTTTATAGCCATGTCCGCCTCCTTTGTATAAAACATCCCCGAAGCCTTATGTACGTTTCTTATTATATCCAAGTCAAATAATTTCTAAACAGGATTAAAAAAACAAACGGCAGACAAAGCACGACAAAAAAACGCAAAAAAGCATCACCGCTATCGCGCACGGAAAGGCATACCTTGACTTCTTGACCCCCGCCGCGGAAAAATAGACGGTTATGACATATATAAGCGTGTCCGAACTGCCCATTATGACAGACGCACAGAGAGCCTCGAAACTGTCAGCCCCGTATTCCTCAAGAAGCGACGAAAAAACGGCGGTTGAGGCGCTCCCCGAGACAGGACGGGTGAGAAGCAGGGGGAGAATCCCCTCGGGCAGTCCGATTGCCGAGGTGAAGGGCGAGAGCAGCGCCGAAACAAAGGAAACCGCGCCCGAGGCATTGAGCATGGTAACCGCACACACAAGCGCCGCAAGTGTCGGCAAAAGCCCCACCGCTGTTCTAAGCCCCGACTGTGCGCCGGCGATAAAGCTGTCAAAAAAGCTTCTCTTTCCAAACAGCATTATAAGCCCCGCACCCGTAACTATCAGTGGTATCACAAGAGAAGATATAAATTCGCTCATCTCACCGCCCCCCCGGCCTCACGGCAGCTCCGACCCTTTCGCCCGCTCTGCCCGAAGGATTCCGCCCCCCCGCCGCCGATGCTCGGCGAGGTTTTGTTGTTGCAGACGCGGCAGCCCGCGTCAGAATCAGTGCGAGCGCGGCGCAGCACACAGACACAATCCACACCGGAAGAACCACCAAATAGGGCTCGGACGAACCGGCCGCCCGACGCAGTGCTATCACAGTCGAGGGGATTATCGAAACCGATGCGGTGTTGAGCACTGCAAGTGTTATCATGTCGGCCGACGCGCGCGAAGGATCGGGATTGTCGCCCTGCATTTTTTGCATGGCCGATATCGCAAGCGGGGTTGCAGCGTTGCCAACGCCGAGCAGATTTGCGCTGATGTTGGCGGTAATCTCCTCGGCCCCCTTCCCTGTTCTGAAGGCGGTCGGAAAGAAAACCCTAAGCATCGGAGAGAGCAGCGCCGAGAGCTTGCTTATCAAGCCCGCGTCGGCAAGAACCTGCATAATCCCGCACCAGAAACACATTATCCCGGCAAGAGAGATTGTCAGCCGCACGGCTCCCGCGGCACCGTCGAGCACCGCGTTTCCAAGCGCCGGCATATTCCCGGTCGCCGCCGCGAAGACGAATGAGATAAGACACATAATTCCAAAAATTTTACCAAGCATAACAACGACGCCCCCAAAAATATTTTAATACTGATTCGACAACATTTTTTGATTTGTGATATTACAGAAAAAATATAATCACAAATCAACAAAATGTTCCATAATATGGTATTGACAATTGACCTTTTATATTGTATAATATTGGAGTAACAAACATAAAGAGCATAGCCACAAGCTGAAACTATATGTTCTTGTTTTTTACGGGAAGGAGGAAAAGCACATGAAATCAACAGGTATGGTTCGCCCGGTCGACGAGCTTGGAAGAATAGTACTGCCTAAAGAAATCCGCACGGCTTTTGATATCAGCCCCAAGGATTCGGTTGAAATTTTTACAGACGGAGATAGAATAATTCTTCAAAAATATCTCCCTGCTTGCATATTCTGTGGAAACGCCGACAAAATCGTTTTCTTTAGCGGCAAGCGCATTTGCACCGGTTGCCTTGATAAGCTTAAGACAATGCTGTAATATTTTATTGCAAGCAAAAGAAAAATATAACGGCGGACAGCCATAAAGCAGTCCGCCGTTATATTTTCGGCCTTTATTATTCTTTTTTTATCTTTTCCCTTGCCCATTGAGCAGTGGCAACTATTTCACCCGCGAAGAAAAAGAGGGTGAGTATCATTATTATCATAGGCAGGAACACAAGCATTTTGTCGTGATACAGCTTGATTACATAATAAACCGGAACGGCCGAGACGATAATGCCGATATACGGCGCCCGATCTGTCGCCGAGGCGACCACCGAGGACACAAAGAAGATACCGAGCATAATAAAATATTCCTTAAAGCCCTTTACATTGTTCATCGCCGTCTGCATCTGGCCGTTGTCCTCGTCAAGAAAGGGCTCTCCGAAGGTGATATATGAGTAAATCAAAAAAACAAATATAAGAAAACAGATAAAGTAACCGAAGCCCTCGGTAAACCTTTTGCAGTATTTCAAGTCAACCTCCCCGCCGAGCCATGCGGCGCCCCGCTCGCTTCGCCCCGGCATTCATGATTGTTTTATCTATTTTATCACACGTCCCGCCTTATTTCAAGTATTTGTAGTGAAACCGTCTTGCGGGTTCTCTTTTTTTATGTTATAATTTACGCATCGGATGGTTTGCGCAGACGCAAACGGTGAATTAACGCAAAGGAATCATGACAATAATATGAAAATAGAACATCTTATTGACCTTGTTGAAACAGGCGGGCTTGACGATGCCTTCGCCTCGCTCTATCCCGGCGCGGCCATCATTGATGTGCGCTCGCGCTATCTTGATGCGGCGGCCTCTTTCCTTGGGATTTACGGCTCCGGGCGGGAGGTTTCGCTTTTTTCGGTTCCCGGGCGCAGCGAGCTTTCGGGAAACCACACCGACCATAACCACGGCTGCGTTATCGCCGCTTCAATCGACCTTGACATAATCGCGCTCGCCTCGACCCGCCCCGACGGCATCGTGCGGGTTAAAAGCGAGGGCTTTCAGGAAGACAGTATCGACATAAAAAGCTATACCACGCCCAACCCGGCCGATATGGGGCGCTCAAGAGCGCTTATCGCGGGGATGTGCGCCGGATTCACAAACGCCGGGTACATAACCGGCGGGTTTGACGCCTATACCACCTCAAATGTACTCAAGGGCTCAGGCTTGTCATCGTCGGCCGCCTTTGAGGTGATGATCGGAAATATACTAAACCACCTTTATAACGGCGGGATGGTTGACAATATAGAGATAGCCAAAATCGCGCAGTACGCCGAAAACGAATTTTTCGGCAAGCCCTCCGGGCTTATGGATCAGGTTGCCTGTGCCACCGGAGGAATTGTGGCGATAGATTTTGCCGATACTAAAAACCCGATTATCGAGCCGATAAGTCTTGATTTTACCGCCCGGGGCTACTCTCTTTGCATTGTAAACACCGGCGGGAGTCACGCCGACCTGACAGACGAATATGCCGCGGTTCCCGCCGAAATGAAGGCGGTGGCGGCGCATTTTGGTCGCCCGTACCTGCGCGGACTTACCGAGGCCGAGCTTATCCCGGAAATCCCCGCCCTGCGCGGCAAGCTCGGCGACCGCGCCATTCTGCGCGCCCTCCACTTTATTTCCGAAAACCGGCGGGTGGCCGAGCAGAAGTCGGCGCTTGGCGAAGGAAATATCGGCCGTTTCTTTGAGGGAGTAATCGCCTCGGGGCGCTCGTCCTTCTGCTATTTGCAGAATGTTTATTCGGTGAGCGACACAAGCGCTCAGGGGCTGTCGCTCGCCCTCTGCCTTGCCGAGAGCTATCTTGCCGGGAGAAGCGCCGCGTGGCGTGTTCACGGCGGGGGCTTTGCGGGCACGATTCAAGCATATGTTCGCACGGGCGACGTTGCCGGATTTCAAAAATTGACAGACGCAGTATTCGGGCGCGCAGCCTGTGCCGAGCTTCATATCCGACAAGAGGGCGCGCTGAAGCTTATTTAAAACTTAAAAAATGCGGAGGGCGTATTATATAATGAAGAAAAAACCGTCCAAAAAGAAAGCAACCGGAGAGATTTCAACGAACGACAGCGCACCGAAGAAGTTTAATCCGAAGCCGCTCATTGTTCTTGCTATCAACACAACAATAATCCTCGGCGTCTATCTTGCCGCCATGCGACTTTACTATTTTGAATACACACTCGCGGTATATACTATACTTGCCGCCGGTTTTTCTATCGGATATGTCGTATACAATCGCGGTTTTTCGCGGCGCGGCATAACGCTCGATATGCTCCCTGACACAATGACGCCCGAGGAAAAGGCCGAATTTATTGCAGACGGTGAGCGCAGGATGAAAAAATCAAAATGGATGCTGACAATTATTCTTCCCTTCATCTTCACCTTCGCCTATGAATTCATAACACTTTTTCTCGCCGATCTTTTTAAATCACTATTTTCATGACCCCCAGAAAGGCATAACCCCAAAATGACAGATTACCATATCCTATCGCTCTATTCGGGCTCGGGCGGCAATTCTGCTTTAATCGAAGCCGGAGGAGCGACAATACTTATTGACGCCGGCAAAAGCGCACGCAGTCTCTGCCGCGCTCTCAATTCGGCCGGCTCTGATATTGCGAAAATCAATGCGATTTTTGTCACTCACGAGCACACAGACCACACCGGAGCGCTTGAGGTGCTCTCGCGAAGACACCGCATACCGGTACATATGACCACCGCCTCGGCAGAGCGCGTTCCGCCGCAATCGCGCGTCTCTCTCGACGAAGCGCTCGTCACCCACCCGCCCGTATTTTCGGTTAGAATAAACGGGCTGAACATATCCTCCTTCCAAACCTCGCATGACAGCGCCTGCTGCGTTGGTTACAGGCTCGAGTTTGACGACAGTCAAGGCAGGCGCCGCGCCCTCGGATATGTAACCGATACCGGCTGCGTCACCGATTGCATAAAAGACGGCCTCTTAGGCTGCGAGGCTGTGGTGGTCGAGTGTAACCACGACATCGAAATGCTGGTCTCGGGCCCCTATCCGCGTCAGCTAAAATCGCGAATCCTCTCGCGCCGAGGCCACCTCTCAAACCAGGACTGCGCCTCGCTCGCGGCCTATCTTGCCGAAAACGGCACCCAACGCATACTCCTGGCTCACCTCAGCCGTGAAAACAACACCCCCGAGATTGCCGGAGCAACAGTCCGCGCCGCCGTTCCCGACAAATCGGTAACAATCATGATAGCCGACCAGGATGAGCCGGTGGTGTTTGCCTGAGATGCGCGCGAGATATCCGGCAAAATCCGAACCCGAGCGCAACTTCACAATATCCCTCAAGGCCGGATATCGAGCCTGAGCCCACCGCCCATTGTTCAAGGAGTATCCCTTATCCATGCTCAATATCAAAATCATATCGGTCGGCACTCTAAAAGAACCTTATCTTCGCCAGGCCGCCTCCGAATACGAAAAACGTCTTAGAACCTTCTGCTCGCCCGAGCAGATACAAATAAAAGAATCCCTCCTCCCAAATGCCCCCTCTCCCCTTCAAATCTCGGCGGCTTTGTCCGAGGAGGGGAAAAAAATCCTTGCCGCCATTCCGCAAAGGGCATATACAATCGCCATGTGTGTAGAGGGAAGTATGCTTTCCTCCGAGAAACTTGCCGAAAAAATTGACCAAATTTCAAGTCTCTCGGGCACGCTTTGCATAATAATCGGCGGCTCGCACGGCCTTTCCGACGAGGTGAAGAACGCCGCTGCGCTAAAACTTTCCTTCTCAAGCCTCACTTTTCCCCATCAGCTTATGCAAGTGATCCTGCTTGAGGCGCTCTACCGAAGCTTCAATATCATTAAAGGCACAAAATACCATAAATAAGCTCTCTACTTTACATGATTTAAACCATAGGTTTATTGACAGAGCCGAAAATCTGCTATATAATGGTTTTATCGTGACCACACGAAATTTACCTGAAAGGAGGCGGATGACATGTTGCATTACAAGCATGTCGGATGTCAGGTCGCCCGCCTCGGCGGCGCCAAGTAATTCCCACCGGATTACCTAAGCATCCGACGGGGGTGCGCCGCGCTCTCGTCAGACGCACCCCCACCCAAAAGTGCCGAGGCTTTCAATAGGCCGGATTATCCCGGCCGCGCGTACCTGAAAGGACGGGTAATAGCTTGCCGCATAGATTCGGGTTGGGTAATAATATAGCAAGACACAGAAAGATGACAGGACTGACGCAGGACGCTCTGGGCGAGATGCTCGGAGTAACGGCGCAGGCAGTGTCAAAATGGGAAAGGCAGCTTGCCTGTCCCGACGTTATGCTCCTTCCGGCGCTTGCCGATCTGTTCGGCATAACGCTCGATGAGCTCTTCCGTGGAACGGCCCAAAACCTTCCTCAAGCAAAATAAATGACAGGGGCGAGAGCCTCTGTCTTTTATTTTTTGTCGATTTCTACGGTTGTATAAATAATAAAATTATGATATAATTACCGTTAGTCAAAAAATGCGTCGTGCGCCGACGCAGATTTTTTGGATAGGACAAGACATATTCACATTAAAATATAATCAAATCTGAACAATAAAGGATTTATGAGAATGAAGATTACTTTTCTTGGAACAAGCCACGGAGCTCCTGAGGCCGACAGGTTCTGCTCCTGCACACTTATCCAAACGGGCGGAAGGAGCTATCTTGTCGACGCAGGCGGACCGGTAGTCGACTTGCTTCTGCGCCGCGGCAAAAGTCCGGTTGATATTGCCGCTGTTTTTATCACGCATATGCACGGCGACCACACAAACGGACTGCCCGCCTTTGCCGACCTGATATCATGGTATTTCAAGTCGGCAGTTCCGGAAATTTATCTGCCCGACCAAAGGGGGGTTGACGCGCTGCGCCTTTGGAATGCGGCGGTTCATGGGCGCGAGCCGCGCATACTCAGCTATAAGGTTTTTGAAGAGGGGATTATATATAACGACGGCACTCTGCGTGTCAGAGCTATAAAAACCAAGCACTCCCACCGCTCATATGCATTCGCACTTGAAACCGATAACAAAAGAGTGGTGTTCACCGGAGACCTTGCCGGCCCCGACCGAGACTTCCCCGAGCTCTGCTTTGAGCAAGAATGCTCGGCAATAATCTGCGAGGGCGCACACTTCCCCGTTTCAAAAGCCGCGCCGACCTTCGAGAAATGCTTGACAAAACGCATCTTTATCAACCACATAGTACCCGTCCGCCTACCCGACATCGAGGAATTAAGAGCAACAAATCCCCCATATGAGCTAACACCCGTTTATGACGGATATGAAGTTGAAATATAAACGCAAATAACATTTCTCAAAAAGCCCTGTAAATTTATACGGGGCTTTTTTGTTTTTGCTTCAAATTTTTTTATCATATATGCTCACATAATGTCATTTTCGATCACATGATGTCACGTTCTACATATTATAATAATAGCAAACATCAAGTTATTTTGAAGAAAGGATGGTGACTTGTTCAATGGGAAGCTGTAATAGGGCTTGCGGAATAAATGTCTGCTTTTTAGGCCTCTTCTTAGGAGTGCTTGCCGGAGTGATTGTCGGCGTGCTCTTTTTCCTCGCGCTGCTCCCGACAATAGTGTTCGGCGTTTTAGTAGCGCTCGTGCTGGCTATTTTAGCACTGATTCTGCTCTATGTCGGCGCCTATATTGCCGAGACAAATCCGACAGCGGTTCTCTCAAGATGCCTGTGCCGTCACACGGCCTGCCTGCTTGCCGGAATATTCGGAACAATTTTGTCCTCGGCAATAGCGCTGTCAACATTGCTTATACCTTTTTCAATAGCCGCAGCGGTCATAGTTGCTGTTGTAGTGTTTTTCTTTGTACTCCTTGTGGTGGAGTTGATAGCCTATCTCACCTGCTTTGCCTGCCGAGCCTCAAGGTGCTCTGATTAAATAATATCATGCCCGGCAAGAGGCCTTCCACAGCCGGATGCAGAGATATATAACTCTGAGGCAACCTATGAGGTGCCCCGCGCGAAATATCGCGCGGGGCATAAATGTAACTATACTTATGAATTTAACGAAGATGTTGACAAGGGCGCCTGGCACTGTTATAATTATAAGGTAAAAGCAGAAATGCAAAATTCGGAAGGAGATATGTCATGGAAAAATCATGGCTGAATATTGAGGGAAAATCAATTATTGTCACCGGCGGTGCCTCGGGAATAGGCTACGCAACAGTCAAGGAGCTGCTCGCCTGCGGCGCGCACGTCACGGTCTGCGATATCGTACCCGAATCGCCCGATTTCGACGAGAAAAACGGGAAAATGATATACGTCTGCACAGATGTATCAAACAAAAAAAGTGTTGACGACATGATAGCCAAAACTCTTGAGGCCTTCGGCAGAATCGACGTTCTTGTAAACAACGCCGGGATAAATATCCCGCGCTTGCTTGTAGACGAAAAAGGACAATACGAGCTCAACGAAGAAATTTGGGATAGGGTGATGAATGTCAACGTCAAGGGGCTTTTCTTCTGCTCGCAGGCGGCGGCAAGAATTATGGTTAAGCAGGGCAGCGGGGTGATAATCAATATGTCTTCCGAATCGGGATCTGAGGGGTCCGAGGGGCAGAGCGTTTATGCGGCGTCAAAGGGCGCTGTCAACCTGCTCACCCGCTCATGGGCAAAAGAACTCGGCAAAAAGGGCATCCGCGTGGTCGGCATTGCCCCCGGCATACTTGAGGCTACAGGCCTGCGAACCCTTTCATATGAAAGCGCGCTTGCATACACGCGCTCTATCTCTGTCGAGCAGCTCCGCGAGGGCTACTCCAAAACAAGCACCATACCTCTCGCCCGCGCAGGCAAGCTCAGCGAAATTGCAAATACCGTTGCCTTTCTTGCAAGCGAGCGCTCGGGCTATATCCACGGCGTGACAGTCAATGTCTCGGGCGGAAAATCGAGAACTTAATATAGACATATGGGGATGCGCCGGGGGGAACTTCTTGAGAGAAGTTCCCCCCAGACCCCCCTCAAGAACTTTTGGAGCATTTGGCGCAGCTAAATTTGAAGCATGCCGCTCCGACCCCGCCTCACACCAAAATCCTAAACCTGTTCCTGTCAAATGCCACCATCCCATCATCCCTCATTCTGCACAACTCGCCCGACATTGCGCTTCTGTCCACCGAGAGATAATCGGCAAGCTGCTGCCTGTTAAAGGGTATCTCAAAAGAAGCGCTCCCCTGCCTGCGCGACTCGGCCGACAAATATGAGAGCAGCTTTTCCCTTGTCGTGCGCTGTGTAATGTGGGTTAGTTTCTCGTGCATCATAATATTTTTCTGGGCTATAACCGAGAGCAGATTATGGATAAGCCGGGAATGGAAGGTGCAGGCGGCCGAGCAGGTAGTCATCACTCTTGACACCTCCATAAACATCACCCTTGTATCCTCCTCGGCAAGCGCGCTGACACCAAGCTCGCTGCCCTGCAGGCAGGCATAGCTCTCGGCAAAAATATCGCCCGGAACAGCCTCGGTGATAATATTTCGGTTGCCCCAGAAGTCATCTCTGACAATATGAACGCAGCCGGAAAGCACCATCGCAACCGAGCTTGCCGCGTCTCCTGCGTGCAGAATTATCTCCCCCTTTGAATAGCTCCGTTTTGCCACCGAGAGGCAGCCGAGCATAGATTCAACATCCTGCCCGTCAATCCCCCGAAAAAGGGGCGATTTTTTTATTATGTTAAGTTCTCTATCCATTTTATCTCCTTTGTTGTTGTAAAAACAACAGATTTGTTTTATTTATTATACTATAATAAGCGTGTGAAGTCAACACATGAAATTCTGCGCAAGAAAAAAACGCGAGCCCGCTCAATTTTTGCGGACAAGCCCGCCTAAGATTATAAAATATATTTGAGCCGCCCGCCGGGCGGCACGGAGGGAAAATGATAAGGAAGATAATCGAAATAGACGAAGAAAAGTGCAACGGCTGCGGCGCCTGCGCCACAGCCTGTCACGAAGAAGCCATTGTTATGGTAAACGGAAAGGCTAAGCTGCTCAGAGACGACTTTTGCGACGGTCTTGGTGCCTGCCTTCCGTCCTGCCCGACCGGCGCGATAAGCTTTATCGAGCGTGAGGCGGAAGCCTTTGACGAGGCGGCGGTTATTGCCAACAAGCAGAAAAAAGAAGCCGAAAAGAAGGAGGCGCAAAGGCCGGGCTCAAGCCTTGCCTGCGGCTGCCCCGGTTCTCAGTCAAGACAGATAAAGCGCGAGCCGGGCGCCGACGAGGCGGCCGGAAGCCCGAGCAAACAAAGCCGCAGCATGCTCTCGCAGTGGCCGGTTCAGATAAAGCTTGTTCCGGTAAACGCCCCGTATTTCAACGGCGCTAATCTTCTGATAGCCGCCGACTGCTCCGCCTTTGCCTATGGCAACTTCCATAATGATTTTATCCGAAACCGGGTAGCTATAATCGGCTGCCCCAAGCTTGACGCTGTTGACTACTCAGAAAAGCTGAGTGCAATAATAAAGCACAACAACATAAAGAGCGTAACCGTCGTCCGCATGGAGGTTCCCTGCTGCGGAGGAATTGAGCACGCCGCAATCCACGCCCTAAAAGAGAGCGGAAAATTTATCCCATGGCAGGTTGTGACAATCTCGACAGACGGCAGGATTCTCGACTGATATACGAAAAAACACGTCGCGGGAGCTTTTCCTGGAAAGCTCCCGCGACGTGTCTTTTATTGTCAAACCTCTCTTGCCGCCGGCATTTTAGCGCCTATATCCTCGCGCCAGTCCGAGAGCAGGCGGTGCAGCTCGCGCGTCAGCTCGGGGAAGTCGTCGGCGCGGTTGTTTTGCTCGCCGAGGTCATCGCGCAGGTTATAGAGCTCAAGCCCGCCGGTTTCGTAAAACTCGATAAGTTTCCAGTCGCCCCGGCGCACCGCCGCGCCCGGGGTGCTCGCCTCGTTGGTATAGTGGGGGTAGTGCCAGAACATCGCCCCGCGGTCGTGCGCCTCGCCAAAGAGCGCCGGGGCGAAGCTCACGCCGTCGGTATGCTGCCCGGGCAACGCCGGCAGGTCTGCCAGCTCAAGCAGCGTGGGGTAGAAATCGGGCGAGGTTATCGGGTCGCGGCAGGCGGCGCCCGGCTCGATATGCCCTGGCCACCTGACAATGAGAGGAACGCGAACGCCCCCCTCGTACATCCAGCCCTTGCCCTCGGCAAGCGGGAAATTTGAGGTCGGCGGGGTTATATCGGTTGAGCAGCCGCCGTTGTCGGAGGTGAATATAACGATGGTGTCATCCTCAAGCCCGCGTCGGGCGAGCGTGTCGAGAATCCGCCCTATATTTGTGTCAAGGTTTTCTATCATGGCCGCATAGGCCGGGTCGGACTGTACCCTGCGGCGCTGAACTGTATGCTCTTTGAATTGCTCGGCCGGATGCCGCTCGCCCGCCTCAATTTCGAGTTTTTTGTCAAGCCCCATCAGAGTTCGCTTGCGCTCATACTTTTCCACAAGCGCCGCCGGCGCCTGTATCGGCATATGGACGGCATAATGCCACAGGTTGAGGAAGAAGGGGCGGCCGTCGCTCGACATAATGAGCGATATCGCCTCGTCGGTCAGCCGGTCTATGAGGTATTCGCCCTCGGGCCCGTCTGGGAGGGTTCTCATTCCGTAGGGACTGAAGTAACCGCGCCTCGGCTTTCCCCAGTCCTGCCCACCTATGTTGCGGTCGAAGCCGTGGCGCTCGGGGAAGGTATCCTCAAGCCCCAGATGCCATTTTCCGACGTGCCATGTCTGGTATCCGGCGTCGCGCAGGGTGAGGGCAAGGCTCACCTCGGTGAGCGGAAGCTGTTTTACATATGGTGCGTCGACCAGCGCCCGGCCGGGGCGGCCGAAGGTGCCGCAGTAGGGCGGCCTTTTGTGGTTTATAAAATTGGTGACGCCGATGGTGGCCGGATATTTTCCCGACATCAGGCTTGCCCGGGTGGGCGAGCAGACCGGGCAGGCGGCGTAGGCGTCGGTAAAAAGCATACCGTCGCGCGCCAACGCGTCGATATTGGGGGTTTCATAGAAGTCTGAACCGAACGAAACAAGGTCGCGCCAGCCCATATCATCAATTAAAATGAATACAATATTCGGTTTTGCCATGTCAACATCTCCAATTTGTTATTTTTTCGCTCGAAAAAGTATAAAACATTCTGATGAGCGTCACCATAGTTCCTTACTTTAGCGTATCATATACAGTGAGGTTTGTCAAGTAAAATCAAGCGGTTTTGAGTTTTTTTCCGTCGTGAAGGTCGTGTTATAACACCCGCAAAAAAGGGAATAATATTACCGGACCCCCCTCTTATAGCCAAAACTTAAAGAAAGGTATGGTAAGGAACATGAAAAGCGCAATTCATCAAAAAAACCTCATTCCCCAGTCGGGCGACAACAAACCGAGCTCCGCGAAGAAAAACGACAACGAACAAAAAAAGAACAAAAAAACCGCCGGAAACAATCAATGGGTTTCAACCGGACGAACCCCCGGAAAAGACTTAAGCGAGCCGCGCGAGGATGGCGCAAAAAGAACCGGTCAGCAGCCGAAATAAATCTCAGAAAAATCGGCGGGGGAACTTTCACCCGAAAGTTCCCCCGTCTTCTTATTTCACATTATTTCACGTTATTTCACAAAATCCATTATATTAAGATTCATAACAGGCAGAAGTCTTGTCATCAGTATGCGGTATCTCATATAGGCATGGTATTTAAGCCCCAGTTCCATCAGCTCGGGCGAAACATTCACGTCTGCCGGCTCGGTGGCGGCTCCCGCCCTTCTCATCATATCAAGCAGCTCCTCGTCACTCGGCAGCGTCTCAAGAATCAGGCGCCTCACCTCAGGCCAAATTGCCTTCAGGCGTGCCGGATCAACCGCATCAATAATAGAGGGATTGTTCGCCTTTGTCACCTCGTCTGTCTGCTCGGGCGTGAAGGCCGACATAACCTCGTCCCAATTTGTCGGATCGGGAATCGGATTGATTTCGGCAACCCTCTCTGCGACATTGCGGTATATTCGGTTGATAAGCACGGTTGCAACTCCAACCTTTTTCCCGTGGTACTCCGGCCACTGGCCGCGCGCCAGTTTATAGCACTCCCAGTAGTGCGACACAACGTGCTCGGCGCCCGACGCCGGGCGGGAGGATGTGGCAAGCTTCATTCCAAGTCCCGACAGCACCAGCCCCTCCATAATGCCGCCGGCCGTTTCCTCGTCCTTCTCGGTGACCCGGTCGGCAAGCGAGATAACCTTCCGCAAACCCTGCATGGTGATCTCGGCAACTTCGGGGCAATAGTACTCGTCTATGAGCATATTGGCAATTCTCCAGTCGAGTATGCCGATATATTTGGCGACCATGTCACCAAAACCCGCCGCCTTCAGCTCGACCGGAGACTCGGCAAGAATCTTTGTATCGGCAAGAATTATCTCGGGCTGCTCTGCTCGCCAGGAATTCTTGAAGTTGTTCTCGATTATCGGCGCGGTGTCGGAGGCGAAGCCGTCCATCGAGGGCGCGGTGGCAAAGATACAGAAGCGCTTTTTAGTCTCATGGGCTACAACGCGACAGATGTCGTTTAGCGAGCCGGTTCCAAGCGATATCACGCCGTCAATATCCGAGCAGAGGGCGATAAGCTCGCGCACCTGCTCAACGCGGGCATAGGTCATATTGCTGTAAATGACCTTTTTCAGGTCATACCCCGCGGCCTCAAGGCTCTCTACAAAACCCTTGGCGGCAAGGAGGGTGTTATTGTCGGCCACAAGAAGAGCTTTTTTAGGGAATCCTGCGTCTGAGAGAATTTTCCCCGATCTCTCGGTAACGCCGCTGCCGATTTCGCACACTTTAGTGACAAGACTGTGAACCCTTCCGCAGGGGCAATCCTTCAGATCGGCAAGAATTTTATTAAGATCCATATCGCACCTCGAATTTTAGATTATTTAACATTATTATACCGCTCAAATCAACGCTTGTCAAGCAGAACGCTTGACAGATTAGCACCCCGGTATTATAATATTTTCATTCACAATGACCGAGCGACAAGGTCGCCCGCAAAAAAACAAAATCCCCGGTGAACATAAAAATATTTTGGCAAAGGAATAGTTACATTTTATGAAGAAGAAAGTTGTGCTGAATCTCAGAGCCTTGAGCCGCGAGGCGGCCCCGGAATCAACCGATATTTTTAACGATGAAAAAAGAGCCGAGGACGAGGGCGAGCTGATTGAATTTATTACCGAGGCCGAAATGAAAATGAAAGGCGAGATGGTCGAGCTGTCATACGACGAGGGCGCCCTCTCGGGACTTGAAGGCTCAAGCGTTCTTCTTGTGTTCGACACCGGGAAGACAGACACGCTCACAATGATTCGCAGCGGCAAGGCAAGTGTCACAATGGTTTTCTCGCCCGGCCTGCGCCACACCTATCAATACGACAACGAAATCCTCCCCTTCAGCCTCACTCTTATGACACATTCTCTCAAAAACACCCTTCTTGCGGGCGGTTCGCTCGAAGCCTATTACACTATCGAGCTGCCCGGCGGCGGATTTCGGACACACCTTTCAATAACAATCAGAGACGCGGAGATTGAGGAGGCATAAAAGATGAAGAGAGACAAAAACATAATTCGCGCCGCCGAGATACTCTCGGTCGGCACCGAGCTTCTGCTCGGCGAGATAGTCAACACAGACGCCGAGTTTCTGTCAAGCCGCCTGGCTCAGCTCGGGATTCCGGTATATCGGCAAGGCGTGGTGGGAGACAACGCCGCCCGCCTCAGAGAGGCTATTCGCGAATCTCTCTCTCGCGCCGACCTGCTTGTCATGAGCGGCGGCCTCGGCCCCACGAGCGATGACCTGACAAAAGAAACGGCCGCCGCCGTCTTTGGGCGCGAGCTGCACCTTGATTTGCCCTCGCTTGAGCGAATAGAAAGGTATTTCGCCGAGCGCGGCAGCTGCATGGCAAAGAACAACGTCAAACAGGCTATGATGCCCGAGGGCGCGATAATTTTTAAAAACGATTACGGCACCGCCCCCGCCCTCGCGCTCGAGGGGCGGCTGACCGAGGGCGGAGAGCTTAAAACGGTCATAATGCTGCCCGGCCCGCCGCGCGAACTCAGGCCGATATTCGACAATGAGGTGACGCCCTATCTTAGGGAGAGAACCGAATTTGTTATGGTGAGCCGGAATATCAATATATTCGGAATCGGTGAGTCTGACGTTGAAAAAATCCTTGAAGATATAATAACCCATTCGTCGAACCCAACAATCGCCCCTTATTTTAACGACGGTGAGCTGCGCCTCCGAGTAACCGCGCGCGCCGGCAGCAAGACCGAAGCATATTCAATGTGCGAGAGCCAAATAGAAAAAATCAAAGAATCTCCCGTTGCGCCTTATATTTATGACATCGACTCACCCTCGCTCGCAGACACAGTGATCGGCCGCCTGCGCCGGGCGGGCCTGACCATATCAACAGCCGAATCCTGCACCGGAGGGCTTATCTCAAAGCGGCTGACCGATGTCGCCGGATGCTCAGACGTTTACATGGGCGGCTTGGTCACCTATTCTAACGAATCAAAAGTAAAGCTCCTCGGTGTAAGCCAAAAAACGCTTGGGGCCTACGGAGCCGTATCAAGCCAAACTGCCGCCGAAATGGCGCGCGGCGCCCGCCTTGCCCTTGGAACAGACCTTGCCATCTCTGCCACCGGTATCGCCGGCCCCGGCGGCGCCACACCCGGCAAGCCGGTCGGAACTGTTTATATCGCAATCAGCACGCCCTCGGGCGAAAAAACCAAGCTCCTCACCCTCTCTCCCATGCGCGAGAGAGCCTATCTCCGCACTCTCGCGGCAAACGAGGCGCTCGCGCTGGTGTTGGAAATTTAGGCAATACTAAACACCAATTAAAATATTAAACTAATGGGAAATACTTTGGGGGGGAACTTTCCCCAAAAAGTTCCCCCCAAAGTCTCGCCTCAAACCTCCACAACAGCCCCCACCGGGTGATGGTCCGAGATATACACCCCCTCTTCATCCCCCTCGTCCGGCACCACAAAGGATTCAGCCACATCACACGGGAGATCGGTGAAAATATAGTCGATTTTCGGTTTCTCGGCGCTCTTTCCGAAGCCGTGAAAGGTTCCGGACAGGCCGGCTGTGGCATCAATTATCGAGCGGCCCTTGACCGAGGTGAAAAGAGATATCTCGGGAGCTTCGGGGGTCGCGTTAAAGTCGCCGGTCAGAACAAAACGGTAGGGCTTTGAGGTCAGATATTGAATGAGCTGCACCGAGCCGAGAAGGCGCGCGGTCTTCCCTCTGTGGTCAAGGTGAGTGTTGCAGAACACAAAAGGCTCGCCGCCACCCGTCGGGGAGAGCAGCGCGGCGGTTGCAATCCGGGGGCAGGAGCTTTGGTCAAATCCATACACAGAGCCGGGGATTCCGGGCGTGAGCGAAAGCCAGAATGTCTCGCTCGATATCATCTCAAAAGCGCTTTTGCGATAGGCGATAATGGTTGATTCACCCCGATATCCCGCTCCCCTCCCGCAGCCTACAACGGCATACCCTTCGAGCGCGTCTGCCAGCCAGGCGCGCATAGTGTCGGTCGCCTCCTGGAAGCCGATTATGTCGGGTGCGTATTGCTCGATCACGCCAAGAATCCGACCGCGCCGGTTCGGGAAATAATTAATTCCGTCGCCCTTTGATTCGGTGCGGAGATTTAATGATAAAACCTTTATTTTCATGCCTGCCCCCCTCTGTTTGGGTTTTTGTTTCATTATATACCCTTAAGACAACATTTTCAAGCCCCCGGGTGATTTTTCGGAAATATTGTTAAAATACGCGTACACACTTGACTTTGGCTCGCTATTGAAATATAATAAGTCTAATATAAAACAATCGGAGGATTCAAGTTGTAATGTCAAAGAACAGAGTAATTGTGCTATCGGTTGACGCATTGGTATATGAGGACCTCGCGTATCTGTCCGACAAGCCGCATTTCAAGATGCTTTATGAGGGTGGCTCGATAGTCAAGCGCTGCCGCACCATATACCCTTCCGTAACCTACCCGTGTCATGTCACAATGTCGTCGGGTGTGTATCCGAATAAGCACGGGGTGACAAACAATCTGGAATTCATGCCGGGAACTCTCAAGAATATCCCGTGGAACTGGTTTTCTGATGTCATCAAAACGCCCGACATCTTTACCGCGGCCAAATCAGCTGGGCTTAGCACAGCGGCGGTTTTCTGGCCGGTTACCGGATGCCACAAGGATATAGACTATTTAATCGCTGAATATTGGCCTCAGTCGCCCACAGATACTTACGAAGCCTGCTTCAAACGCGCGGGAACTTCACAGGAAGTTTGGGAGAAGTGCATAAAACCCTTTTCAGACGGAATTAAAGTCCGCAAACACCCGGCGACAGACTGGTTTAATATTCAGTCTGCCTGCGCCATCATTAAAAATTTCAAGCCCGACCTTTTGATGATTCACCCCGGAAATATAGACTCCTATCGCCACCAGACCGGCATTTTCTCGGAGCGTGTGACAATGGGACTTGACGAGGTTGAAACCTTTATACAAATGCTGGTTCAGGCAACCCGCGATGCAGGCGTGTTCGAGGAGACAAACTTCTTCATCGTCTCGGATCACGGGCAACTTGACATTGTCCGAAACATCAAGCCGAATGTCATCCTTGCCGAGCATGGCTTTATTGAAAAGAATGAGGACGGAACGCTAAAGGACTGGAGCGCTTATGTTCAGTCGGCTGGAATGTCGGCTCAGGTTTTCCTCAAAGATCCCGATGATAAGCAGCTCTGGCAGAAAACTTATGACCTTCTTTTGCATATGCGCAACGAGGGGATTTACGGTATCGGCGGCGTCTACACCAAAGAGGAAATAAACGAGCTTGAGAATCTCTCGGGCGACTTCTCCTTTGTGCTTGAAACAGACGGCTATTCCTCCTTCGCCGAGGACTGGAACCGCCCGATAATAAAGAATCTTGATATCTCCGACTACCGCTTCGGCCGCGCAACACACGGTTATCTCCCCGACAAGGGCCCGCAGCCGACATTCGTCGCTTTCGGCCCGGCAATCCGTCAGGGTGTCGAGATAGAGCGCCGCCCGACGGTTGACGAGGCACCGACCTACGCGAAAATCCTCGGCGTAGAGATGCCGTGGGCAGACGGGAAAGCGATTGAGGAGATACTGAAGTAAATCTCAAACGCGAAAAAGCCGCGCGGAATCAAAGACTCAAAGCGCGGCTTTCGGGTGCATGAAAAATGCAGGAGCCGTCAGGAGTGGGTTATTCTTTTTGGCGGGTTTGCGGGGGTTGGTTTTCTTTTTCAATTAATACTAACGCGCACATATTATCTCCCTGTGTTGGTTTTGTGGAATGAATTTCAACAACCTTCCACCCATCCTCAAGCAAAGAATTAATCTTGTCAAACTTTGCTCCGGGGTGTACCTCAAGACATACAAATTTTTGCATAATATTATTATCCCCTTGAAAATATATTTTTTTGTTGTTTCAAAAACCCCTCGCACAGTCATTAAGGGCTTGGCAGCGCTCAGATCATTTCCCGGTATTGCATGGTCTTGCGTTTTCTTCTTTTTTAAGCCAATAACGTATGCCCCTCCCCGCAAAAGGCTCGTCCTTAAATCTCGGAATAATGTGTAAATGGGCATAAAAAACCTCTTGACCGGCAACCCGCCCTACATTCCAGCCCAGATTGTACCCGCGGGCTTTCACCCCTTATATCCCGAGCTCCAGAACAAGAAGCCGGGAACGCAGTTCCCGGCTTCTTGTTCTGGAGCGGACAACGGGAATCGAACCCGCATCTCCAGCTTGGGAAGCTGGGGTTTTGCCACTAGACTATGTCCGCAATATATTACGCGCGCCGAATAATCATCTCGGCGAGGCGACATATATTATTTTATATTATTTTCATCGATTTGTCAATCCCCAATTTCAAAGAAAAGGATGATTTTTGCCATGCGACTTGCAACATCTACCTGCATCTTCCCCGCCCGCCGTACAGGAGGCGGCACGCCGCTGCCCCTATCGATTGCCATGTGCCGCGAGTGCGGCTTTGAGGTGATTGACCTCAATTTCTGCTCGGCCGTCAACAAAAAATCAAGCTTCCCCCTCGCCACCGACAATTGGGAGGCCTATATCGACCAGCTCGGCGAGGCCGGTGCGAAATACGGCGTTACATTCAATCAGTCGCACGCACCCTACGACTCGAACCTGCGCCGCGCAGATCGGCCAATGACCGAGGAGGAAACCGAGTGGTATTATGAATCGGTGCGCCGCGCGATTGTCGCGAGCGGGCGACTGGGCGTAAAATGGGTGATAACCCACGCGCAGACCGACGTGCTCGGAGACGAAATGGGCTTTGAGCAGAACATAAAAACCAATCTTGAGTTTTATGCCCCGTTAGTCGAGTGGGCAAAGCAGAACGGCACAGGTATCGCTATCGAGAACATGGCCGAGTTTAACCCCGCCAAAACCAAGCATCGTTTCACCGCCGTCGTCGAGGAGCAGATAGCCATCATCGACGCCCTGGCCGACCCCGATGTCCGAGCCTGCTGGGATTTCGGCCACGCGCAGCAGGTCTACCGCGACCAGCTCGTCCCCTTAAAGAAACTCGGCAGCCGCCTTGTCGCAACCCACGTTCAGGAGTGTGACGGCAAGAACGACGACCATTTTCTCCCCTTCATCCGCGGCACGACACCGTGGGAGAAAATAATGTCTTACTTCAAGGAGTCGGGATATCCCGGCGACTTTACATACGAAATTCACGGCTTTTTCCACCGAATTCCCGATGAGTTGCGCGTGCGAGCCGGGAAATTTGCCTATGAGGTTGGGCAGTATTTGATTGAGCTATATAATAAAGCCTGAAAATAATAGGCAAGAATATGCGCCGGGGGAACCCTTCAAGAAGGTTCCTTCCCGGCGCGATCTTTTTTATTCAACCGATTTTCAATCAGGAATCAGTCGCAAATTGCAATAGCAAGTTGCAATAATTTTATCATGAGTGCAGCGATAAATCAACAAGCAGAAAAGAAAAGCCGAGTTTCCCGGTCTAAGCCCACAAAGAATCGGTTTGGTTTTTGTACATCTTTGACAATCTTTTTTATTTTACATTCTCCTGTCGATTTTTTGAGCATTCAACTGTTATATTAAAGAGAGCCGTTTATAGTCGTCACCCGCAATATGGAAATCGCCAGCTGCGCTGACCGCATACTCATCATGACAGACGGCTTCCTTGAGCAATATCGGGGAAAGTGAGGGGGCGCGGGCGCCACACAGCAAATCATCCTTTTGCACCGAAACAAAACCCTACAATCGCTACTGCAAAAAACGCGGGGCGAGCCCCATAAAAAGGCTCACCCCTTAATTTTCCGCCGAAATTTCCGGCGGCTAAGTATTCAAAAATTCAAGTGTCACATCTAACTGACTGCAATAAATATTAGCATTTCTTTGCTCAATGCGAGAATTATGCCGAGTTGATGCCCCCAATTAAGGGTATCAAAGACACAAAACTCGTCTTTATAAAATTTATAAGATAATCTAAATAATATTTTAATTTTATCTTTTTATCTTTTATCCTATGAACATCTGCGCCCAATAGTTTCCGTTTGCCGCGTGGCCAACGCCTATCTGGGTGAAGTTCGGATTTAGAATGTTTGCACGATGTCCCTCAGAATTCATCCAGCCATCAAACACCTGCTGCGCGGTGGTCTGCCCCATGGCGATATTCTCGCCCGCAGTTCTGTAGCTGATACCGAATTTCTTAATCATATCGAAGGGCGAACCGTATGTCGGGCTTGTGTGCGAAAAATATTTATTGTTCGCCATATCCTCTGCCTTGACACGCGCTACATTGCTCAGCTCCTCGTTCAGAGTCAGCTCGGAAAGACCGTTCTGACGGCGGGCTTGATTGACAAGCACCACAACCTGCCGCTCAATATCCTTGACCGACGAGGTGCCGTTTGTTGCCGGAGCCTGTGTAGTTTCTGCTGCCTTAGCTGCTTCTGCTGCCTTAGCTGCTTCCGCTGCCTTAGCTGCTTCTGCCGCCTTAGCTGCTTCTGCTGACTTAGCTGCCTCTGCCGCCTTAGCTGCTTCTGCCGCCTTAGCTGCTTCTGCCGCCTTAGCTGCCTCTGCCGCCTTAGCTGCTTCTGCCGCCTTAGCTGCTTCTGCCGCCTTAGCTGCTTCTGCCGCCTTAGCTGCTTCTGCCGCC
>JBNRMS010000024.1:0-4420 GCA_050309735.1 Eubacteriales bacterium | reverse complement strand
ATATTATATATTGTATAATTGTAGTAAAATATTAAGCAGACAGAGGTAGGAAATTATGAAAAGATATGACGTGGCGGTTTGTGGCGGGGGGCCTGCCGGCCTTATTGCAGCAACTGCCGCCGCACGCAGCGGCGCGAGGACGATTCTTATAGAGCGCTATGGCTTTTTAGGTGGCATGGCGACGCTGTCGATGGTCAGCCCCATCAGTGTTTTCAATAAGCGGGGAGAGCGGATTATCAAGGGTATGCCCATTGAATTTGCCGAGATGATGGAGAAGCTCGGAGGTGCCGACACAAGCTATCCCACCGGAAATATTCATTTTGACCCCGAAGTCTATAAGCTTGCGGCTCAGCGGATGACGCTTGAAGCCGGAGTTACGCTCCTGCTCCACTCTTATATCACCGGCTGCGTTATGGACGCTGATGTTCCGGGCAAGATAAAGAGAGTTGTTGTTGAGAACAAGTCGGGCAGGCAGGAGATCGAGGCCGATTACTTTATCGATTGCACCGGAGACGCTGATCTTGCAAAGCTTGCCGGTTTCAAATATTACATTGGAGACGGGGAAGACCGAGAACTTCAGCCGATGACCCTTTGGTTCAGGCTTGGCGGGGTTGATACCGACAACCTTGAAAACATGGAAATGAAAACGCTCGGGAAACGCCACCTCAACACCCGCATAAGAGACGCGCTTATCAAGCTCGGAGAAGAGGGGATTGAGGATGTTCCGAAATTTGGCGGCCCCTGGATGCTAACCACCTTCCGGCGCGGCGAGGCCTCTATTAACCTCTCGCGCTATGCAGGCGACGGCACAGACGCAATAAGCATGACCAAGGCCGAATGCACCCTGCGCGAGGATGTTTTTAAGCTTGTTGCGATACTTAAAAAGCATTTTGCCGAATTTAAGGATTGCTATCTGATTGACACCGGAACACAGGTTGGAATTCGCGAAACCCGCAGGATTGAAGGTCTTTACGAAATGACAATTGACGATATATTCGAGTCTAAGGATTTCCCCGACACGGTTGCCAAAGGCGGCCACCCCATCGACATACACAAGGCGGGGAGCCGCGAGCAGGATTTGAGAAAGGTGACCGATGGCTATAATATACCGTACCGTGTAATGGTTCCCAAGGGGGCTGACAACCTTCTTGTGGCAGGACGTTCGGTATCTGCCTCGCGCGAGGCAAGTGCCTCGATTCGTGTTCAGGCAACCGGCATGGCGCTCGGTCAGGCGGCGGGTCTTGCAGCGGCCATGTGCCATAAAAAGAAAATCCCGGTTACCTCGCTTGACGGTGCCGAGCTTCGTGGTATCCTGCGCGAGCAGGGCGCGCTGGTCGACTAACGCAGAATAAAGAATAAGAAATTTAAGTTATATGTTAAAATCACCCCCGGGTCATTATCGAGCCCGAGGGTGATTTTTCA
Organism: Eubacteriales bacterium; assembly: GCA_050309735.1. Taxonomy (GTDB): domain Bacteria; phylum Bacillota; class Clostridia; order Oscillospirales; family CAG-272; genus UMGS1002. Next base: position 2,998 of record JBNRMS010000024.1, on the reverse strand, counting down.
TCTGTAATATCTACTATTACCTCATTAAAACATTTAACTTAACACCAGATTACCTCACCCCGACCCCAAAGAGGGATGTGGGGCACGGCAGGGGTTGGCACGGCATGCTTCCAAATTAAATCGAACCAATGTCCGAAAGTTTTTGAGGGGAACTCTTTTAAAAAGTTCCCCCGCGCATCCTTCATTAGCTTAATGTTTTAAGCTGTATCACTGAAGGTCAATTACGCTTCAGTGTGTTGAGCAGTCTTGAAAGCTCATCCCACTCGCGGATAATACTGTGCGGGCAGGAGGGGAGTTTTTCTTTGGATTTATCCCGGTAGTGGCATTCAATTTCGCTTATATACCAGACCGGAAAGATTCCGACGCTCGCCGCTCCGGTTATATCGGCCTCGGGGTCGTCTCCGCAGAACCAGACGTCTTTAGCCTTAAGGTTCGCCTGATTAAGGGCGACCGCGAAGAGCATCGGGTTTGGTTTGCGGACGCCGTATTCGCTTGAGGTTATGATAAACTCGAATTTATTACGAGGTATGAGACGAGAGAGTTGGAATTCCATCGCCTTTGACGAAAATCCGGTGTTGCTGATAATCCCGCTTCTGATTCCGAGCGCGTTTATTCGGTCTATAAAACGTTCAACACCCGGCATAGGTTCGCCGGGCGCCAGGGCATTCCATAAAATCAGCTCTGCCTCGGCCGGAGAGACGCGCAGCTCGATTCCGAGGCTCCCGTAGAGCAGTCGGCGGAACTGAGTTTCCTGCATTTCAAAGCCCGCCCGGCGGATTTCGCGCAATTCTCTTTGAAGAAGGCGCGAGGCATTTCCGATTTCTTCTGCCGAGAGGTTTCTTTTGTTTGTTTTGATATACTTGAAAAGCTCCTCTTCACCGTGATGTGGATCTGTGATGCGCTCATGAATAAGCGTGTGGCCGTAGTCAAAGAGTATCATTTTTGGTAAGGTCATTTTAACTCTGCTCCCTTTCTTGCGGCGCGGCCGCGTATTTTAGCGTGGTGGTATTATTTATTCTTAGCCCCCATTTGCATGGCAAGGTTGTTTCCCTTTGGTTTGTCGGCGCCGGGAATGGCGGCGGCCTCATAATTGCGCCATGTTTGCCAGTAGTGAGCGCCGTATTTATGCTGCTCGTCGCTCCATTCGTCGCGGTATTTAAAGAGCAGAGTGCGCAGGCGGTCGGTTATCTGCTCATAGCCCGGGATGTCGTAGAAATTGTTCATCTCCCACGGGTCTGCGTGAAGGTCAAAGAGTTGGGTTAGGCGCAGATCCTCGGTGCGATATTCAACAAGCTTATAGCGCTCGTCGCGCACGCCGCGAATGCGAGCCTGAAAGGCGAAATAAAGCTCGCTGCGGGTGACACAACTCTCGTCTGAGAACATTTTCATAAAGCTCCTGCCCTCAACCGAGGCGGGGATGTCAAGCCCGCACAGCTCGCAAAGGGTGGGATATATGTCAAACAGATAGACAAGCCGGTTGTTCACTCTTCCGGCAGGAATCCCGGGGCCGCTGATAACAAGCGGAACATTTACGCTGTGCTCATATATATTCTGCTTGCCCATAAGACCGTGTTGGCCGACTGCCAGTCCGTTGTCACCGCAGAGCACAATTATTGTGTCCTCAAGAATTCCTGTTTCCTCAAGCGCTGCGATTATATTTTCTATGCAAAAATCAAGGTGGGATATCATGGCGTAATAATCGCAGATATGCTGCTTGACCTTCTCGGGGTCGCGCGGGTAGGCCTCTATAACCTCGTCACGCCCTCTGCCCGACCAGCCGCAGTTGACATAGGGCATCTCCATGAAGTTTGGAGGCAGGGTGATGTCCTCGGGGCGGTACATATCGCGGAAGCGAGCGGGCATTGTGCGGGGGTCGTGAGGGGCGAGGAAGGAGAGGTAAATAAAGAAGGGATTATTCTCGTTGTAATTTTTAATATAATCAATAGCAGCGTCCGAGAAAAGCTCGGTGGAGTGAATGCCGGCCTTGATTCTGTCGGCTACAACCTCAACGGTCGCCCCGCTTGCCGTGAAATTCGGGGTGAAATTTATCTTTTTGTCGTATATCCCGTCGGCGCGGTAATCGCAGACCGGGACGTTCCAGTGATCCCACATTCCGCCAAAAAAGATTTCCGCTCCACCGTCAAAGCTGCGCGCGAAGCTCCCGGTGCCGTTGTGCCACTTGCCGATTCCGTATGAGCGGTAGCCGTTTTTCTTGAAATTTTCTCCGAGTGTTATATGTTCGTCCGGAATATTCTCGCCGTTGCCCTGAAGGTGAAAAAGGCTGCGACCCGAGTTGAGCATGGCGCGGCTGGGCATACAGACCGCCCCGGTCGTGCCGCCGGGGATGTGCGCCTCGGTGAAGGCGGTGCCTCTTTTGCAGAGCCTGTCCATATTAGGTGTGCTGATTTCACAGTTGCCAAGCGCTCCGATTGTGCCGGCGCGCTGGTCGTCGGTCAAAAGGAAGATGACATTCGGTTTTTTATAACTCATACTACAGCTCCTCATCCTTATTACATTATATATTATTATCGCTCGGCGCGGGCTAAAAGTCAAGTGTGTTTTGAAAATAGAGATAAAAAAGCGCTTCCAGTCACGATGGAAACGCTTTTTACAGTGGCACTTTACGATTTATTAATTAAGTGAGTTGAGCTTTTTGGTGAACTGGCTCTTTTTGCGGGCGGCTTTGTTCTTGTGAATTGCTCCGCGCGCCGATGCCTGGTCTACCTTCTTGACAGCCTCGGTATAAGCAGCGCTGGCGACTTGCTTATCACCCGACGCGACCGCGGCTTCAAACTTCTTGATGATGGTTTTCATCTCCGAGCGGAACATTTTGTTCTTAAGCGTCTTTTTCTTGGTGATAATAACGCGCTTTTTCGCGCTTTTGATATTAGGCATGGTCCTCTCCTTTCTCAAATAATTTGGCACGACCCGCCTGAGAGGGTGCGGAGCCGTTTGATTCCATACAGCCAAATATGATACCATAAACCGCAAAATAATG
>JBNRMS010000023.1:0-6427 GCA_050309735.1 Eubacteriales bacterium | reverse complement strand
GCTCAAATAGACTTTCAGTTGATCTGCCTGATTCCCATTCCATATAACCGGTCGTAAACGGTAAGTGCTTAAATTTTTTCGTTCCCGTATGCACAAATCCATTCGCCGCATACCAATTTTTTAAAATGATATTTTCTTCTATAATATCGAGTGTGATTTTACTGCCGCCAAGCTCTTTGGTTTTTTCTATGCAAAAATCAAGCAATTTCTTACCGTACCCAAAATGCCGCCATTCGGGCAGCACAGACAGTTTGTTTAACTCGTATGCACCCTTCCCCTTGTCGGTCAGCGACACAAATCCAATGATTATCTCGCCAACGAATAGGCAAAAAGGAAAATATCCATCCTTTGATTTGTTTGAAAGCTGATCATCTGTTCTAAAACTAACATGGCCGGGAGCATTTTCCTTTGTCCACCCAGAATCCTTAGCCACAGTTGCAAAACTGCGACGTATGACATCGGCATATTGCGGGAGATGCTCGTCGGTCACCGGGCGAATCTCTACAAGGTCATAAATCTGCATACGAAACCTCCTCGCCCCGCGCGGAAACGGAAACTCTATATCGTGATTATTGGGAAACTCAAGCAGTCTCGAGTCTCCATTGGTATGGCCCACTTCTTTCAAGCGGAATAAACTCATCATGGTTTTCGAGCAAAACCCGCCGCAATCTCCCCCGGCATGGGGCAGCCGTATTCGCAAACGTATGTATCGCCTACCTCGTGGCTATTGCGGCAATGAAGCGGTTTTCATCCTTTACGCGGTCGATGACGGTGATGATAAAGAATATGTTTTCGGTGATCAATTTTTTCGTCATTTTGCCCCCTCCAACATTTCCATCACTTCATCAACAATCTTGCATTTATCATGATCGCCAAAGCTAATTATAATGGTATTGGCAAGTCGTTCTTTCAAAGCATTTGCAATCGTGGTCTTGCCGCCGCCAGAAACGCCGGCAATACTGATAACAAAAGGTTTTTAATGCCTCGCTGAGTTGCAAGTGCCGTAGATAAATGTGTTTATCACCGTATCCCGATCCTCCCTAACACCTCGTTTGTTGTCATGCCATTATAGCTATATTTCAGCTGCTCTAATGTGAATGGCATGGACGCAGTATCATCTAATTTTATCAAGTCATAATTTATTTTTAGCCGCCCGGAATTTTGTTTTATTGATTCACGGATGGACGGCTTTATAATTTCGTCTGCTTTTTCAATGGCGGACTGAAGATTGCCGAATTGTTGCAGGAGAGCCGCCGCTGTTTTAAAACCAATCCTGTACGCGCCTTTAATATTGTCGGATGCATCGCCTGTGAGCGATTTGAAATCTGCGTATTGATCCGGAGTAATACCGAATTTAGCCGTTAAAAACGCTTCATCGCAAATTATCGTTTTATCTCCACGGTAACGCAGCACAGACACATTCTCATTTATCAGCTGGAAAAAATCGCTGTCATATGATGCTATCACGATTTTCATTTTATCGCCATATGTGATGGAGTAGGAAGCCATGACATCGTCACCCTCCACCTCCTCGATTTCGGCATGTAAAATTCCCATACAGTCAAGGGCGGCATAAATATCGGGAAGCTGCGAAAAAGGATTCTCTTCCTCGGGAGCATCCGCGAAGCTTGGACGATTCGCCTTATATTCGGCAGACAGTTCGGAACGCGGGTTTTCATGTTCCCCGTCAAATAGAACCGCTACATGAGTGGGTTCAACCTTTTTAATGATCTTTATTAACGCGCCGACAAAGCCCAGTGTGCCATGAATCGGGCGACCATCCTTGCCGGGTATGCGAGCGGGCATACCGAAAAACATTTGAAACAACAAATTGGAACCGTCAACGATGAGCAGCTTCGATGCTTTGCCTTCCAGCATGTCTATTATTTCATCAACAGTCTTACATTTATCATAATCGCCGACAATCTGCCCCGGATAATGGTACACCACTCCCGCTTTTTCGTTGCTCTCAAGGCAATCCATTATTTTTTCTTCACCGTTTTGCCCAATATATTTGGCGAACGCAAAAATTCGCAATTTGTCGTGCATACCGCCGCAGGGAAACTCGGCGCACTCCCAACAACCACTTAACCCTATTTCCTTGCAACAATTAAAATGTTTGCACCAGCCCTTATTTTTACATCCTGAACTCCGGCATCCGGCGCAAGTTTCATTATCACCGCAGACGCAACACGCCAGTCCGCAATAAGCTAGGCCTTTTTCGCGGTTCATATATCAGTAGCCTCCTTTGCCCTCTCAAACAAATCTTCAACATAGCGAAAAGCGATAAACTCGCCCTTATCAATCATGTGGCGTATCTCATCCGCTGTTGCGTATTTGGCATCTGTAGTTTCTCCATCCTGCAAAACAACATCAGACAAATCGAAATCCTGTCCGAACAGCCAAACATCACAAATGCTGTCCTCATGTGTCAAGGTAAAAATGCACTCGCAATTCTCCGCGGCTGCGTCAAGTCCGGTTTCCTCTTTTACCTCGCGGATGGCAGCGGTTAGACTATCATCCCCCGCAACCGCCGAGCCTCCTGTACATTCCCACATATTTGGAAACCCCTTAGTTGGCGCACGTTTAGTTATAAGAAACTCGCCTTTGCTGTTTTGTAGCCAAACATGAACAACAAGATGATAATCGCCCTTTGGAAGCGGGTCGCCTCGCCGGTGGGTTCTGCCTTTGAGTTTTCGATTGGAATCGTAAATATCCCATATTTCATCTTTTGCCGATTGTAAATTCAACCACCCTTGCATTCTTTCATACAATACCGGCAGAATCTGCGGAAAGCGCATTTTATCGGGAATGGCGTCAAACAACTTTGTTTCAGCCATTTCAAAATCGGGTATATCGCCAAGCTCATGTATCTGCGCGAAAAAGACTTGTCCGCCGGAAAACTCTGTCGGGGTATGCACCGAGTAGTCAAAGGCTGGTTCAATGTCGAATTTCAAAGCTCCTGTTTCTTCAAAAAGCTCACGTTTTGCAGCTTCAAGCGGCGTTTCTCTGGGCTCAATATGCCCGCCCGCTGTTTCGTAGGCATCGCGCTCCTTATGGCGGCAGTACAGCCATTTGTTTTGATAGCGAGCAAAAATCACAACGAAGCGATATTTTTCAAGTGTTCCAAGCGGTACGACATTTACACGCAATGGCTCATCTGATTCACGACCGAGCGTGGTTTTTCCGCTGCCGTTTGCACCGAATATGATTATGCCGTGTGGTTGGCTCATGGTTGTGTCCTCCGCATCAAAATCCTCTTGTTAGTTACTGCCCTCACCGCCGGCTTCATTCCCGTCCGCCGTTTGCTCGACATATTCACCACCGCACCTCTTGCAGGCGCGCTCCTTGCCGGCTGCCTCGGCTTTTTTTATGCTTCCGCTGAGTATCGAAGTCGAGTTTGAGAGCGAGGAGCAGGAGCGATCAACATGATATACGCCGCCGCCCGCTGTCCAGTACACGATTATATTTCCCGCCTGATCGGTCTCTGGAGACAAGCTTTTCTCGGTTTTTGCGGCATTTGCCTTCGAGGTCGACGCCAAACTCTCTTTCGCTGCCGCTATCCCGGCCGATATCTCAGCAATCTGCCCCGGAGTTATAGTCTCTCCGGCGTAAAATTCCCCTCCGAATCTCGAATACTCGGAGCAGCCCACAAGAAAAAGGACGGTCAGGACAAGAACAAAACAGACGCGTACCATTTTTACACAGGTCATACCTCGCCCTCCGACAGCATCTTTTCAAGTAAATTGACCTTTCCGGCTGCGAATTCATAGGCACCGCGATAGTCGTTGAGCTCTTTTGAGCATACCTCAAGGTCATAGAAAACGCCATAAAGGAAAGGATCGGGAACTCTGTGTACCGATGTCAAAATCGAGCGGAGCAGCCCCGCCGCGCCCTCGTAGTTCCCCGCCATCATCGCCCGCCTGGCCTCAAGATGTGCGGCAAGGGGACTTGCCCGTTCAATCCCGCGAGCGCCCGGACACAGATTTTTCATATAGACAGCTCCGCTCTCAAGCGTTTCAAGTGAGGTGACATAGACGCAGAATGGATCTCCGTATGAAAGCCCCTCGTTGACCTCACGCCCACTGACGTCTCCCCCGAGCGTCTGTGAAACACGTCTCATATATCTGAAATAAACGCCCGCCTCGGCTCTTATAATCTCATCATTATACACGCTTTTCTCAGCATAATCAACAGCTTCCTCAAAGCTACGGACGGCCGAGCGCAATCGTCCGAGGCGAAAGTCTTCTTTTGCAAGCCCCGCGCAGCAGCGCGACAGAATGAGGTTGATTTCGTCATCGCTCTCAAGCCCCGAGTCAAGGCAGAGGTCGCGGCATATGCGGAAGTTTCCTTGACTATATGCTCGCCTTATATTGCCGATTCGATAAATCTTTCTGAAAAGCTCTTCGTCCTCACCCTCGGCAAGCAGATAACCCGGTGAAACATTCAGCCTTGAGGCAAGATAATAAACGGTGCCGAGCGATGGGGTCGCGGCGCCGTTTTCTATTCGACTGAGCATATTGCGCGTGATTTTATCGCCCGCAAGCTGCTTCTGGGTTATAAGCTTGGAGGTACGAATGCTTTTTATTTTTTCACCTATCTGCATTTTTCCGGGTCCTTTCATAAAAATCCGAGCCGCCTGATTGACCTTTTGAGCTAACAATTATATTATAGCAAAAAAAAGTTCTCTAATCAATGATTTTCGGTGTTAATTTCGTCTCAACCCTTTATTTTCATGTCTTTTTGTTGTATAATAAGCTTGATTGTTTTGTTCCCTTTATTGAATCCTGTTATTTGGCACGCGCGTTTTTTCCAAGGGCTAAGTCTGATTTTTCTTATGCAATGCGAGATAACTGCCCCCAATCTTGCGGGCAAGCCCACGGAAAATTATATAATCTATTTGAGCCGCCCTCAAGGCGGCGTGGAGGTGTTTATATGGAAAGTTTGAGACAACGAATAATTACTCACGGCGAAATTCTCCCCGGCGGCATTGTCAAGGTTGACAGTTTCCTGAACCATCAGCTTGACACCGCGCTGCTCGACCAGGCCGGGCGCGAATTTTATGAGTATTTCAAGGGATGCGGGGTCACAAAGATACTAACAGTCGAGTCCTCGGGTATCGCAATTGCCTGCATGGCGGCTCGCTATTTCTCGGTTCCTGTTCTTTTCGCGAAAAAGTCGGAGGCAAAAAATCTGTCATCAGGCACATATGTATCGGATGTCTATTCCTTCACAAAGGGGAAAATATTCACTATCCGCGTTGATAAACGCTATATCACATCTGACGATAAAATCCTCATTGTAGACGACTTTCTCGCCAACGGTCGGGCGATGGTGGGTTTGATTGATATCGCTCGGCAGGCGGGGGCGGCAATCATCGGCGCCGGAATCTGCATTGAGAAGGCCTTCCAGGAGGGCGGCAAGCTTATACGTGAGATGGGGATTGATCTCTGCTCACTCGCCATTATCGACGTTGACGACAACGGAAAGCTTATCTTTTCCGAAACTCCGGCAAGGAACAAAGCAGGTGAGGTGACATGAGTACACTCTGGCTCAAAATTCTTGCCTGCACCGCAATGCTCGCAGACCACATAGGTTATTTTTCAAATTACGGCTACTCGGAACTCGAGCTAATACTGCGCGGATTCGGGCGAATTGCCTTTCCGATTTTTTGCTATCTTATCGCTTTCGGATATCGAAAAACGAGCAATAAATATAGATACCTGCTGCGGCTTATAATAATCGGGCTTATCTCCGAGTTGCCCTTCTACTACTGCTTTAACGGACGGCTGCCCAATCTCTCGTTTTCAAACGTTTATTTCACACTGGCTCTCGGTCTTTGCTCAATTATACTCTTTGATTATATCAGCAAATCGGGAACCCGCTTCTTTTATCCCTCGCTCCTTTCGGTTATCCCGCCCGCTGCGCTCGCCATGCTGATGGAAACCGACTACGGCGCCGAGGGCGTACTCTTGATATTCTTCTTTTATATTGCCGGAACTAACAAGGCAGCAATAGCCACCGTCTCTCTCCTTTTCGCGTCGCGAAAATTAATTATTGCACTGGCCGTTGCCTTTCGAGACGCTTTACCTAATCTTGGCTCCTTTAACTTGCCGACAATCAGAGACTGGGATAAATTGCAGATTCTGGCCGCATTAGCACTCTTGCCGATTCTACTCTGTGATGGCAGCCGGGGATATCGACCTCGGTCGCGGACGGCACAGAAGGCTATACAGTATTCTTTTTATCTGTTTTATCCGGTACATTTGTTGGTGCTTGGAGTGATTATTCGAGAATTTGTGATGTAGACACAGCGTTTATCTATCACATAACAACAACGGCGGCGCAAAGCGCCGCCGTTGTTGTTATTTTGTGACCTCTATCAGAGGCCTCTTTTTATATAATGGGTATGCAGAATCTCGTGTGC
>JBNRMS010000022.1:0-12201 GCA_050309735.1 Eubacteriales bacterium | reverse complement strand
GTTCCCCGGCGCTATTTATATTATTATAATTAATCGGCCAGTTTGGCAAGGTTATCGTTAAGAAGACCAACCTGCCTCTCCATAACTTTAGCGATGGCTTTGAAGGTAGAGGTCACCGAGTTGTTTTTTGCGCCCATTATGCTGCGCAATTTGTGGTGCGGATTCGAGAGAGAGGAAGTATAGACTATCCCCGCGTCTGTTTTAATGTTCTGTACAACAATATCGAGCATTTCCCACGATTCGGGGTCGCTTGAATACTTATATTTGAGAGTACTCTCGTAATAAGCGGGCATAACCGACCGGTTGCTCTCAGACGCCATTGCCTCAAGCAGAGCGCCCATAGCGCCGAAATCATCCTCATTTACAGTGGCCGTAACCGAAACCACTGTAAACTGGTCGTGCATAAGTGTGTAATAGCTCTCTTGATTCTCGTCGTACTTAGGCATGGGGACAATGCCGTAAGGGTCGATCATCATGCGCAAATCAGCGCTCTCGGCCTCCATAAGGCGCAGAGTTACCATAGCACCTCTCCCCTCCGAAAACATCTTGCGCATTTCATCCTGCTCGGCATCCGCGGTCTTATGTACTATACAGAATGTGCCGGGGTCAAGATAAAGTTGAAGCAGCTTATCGACAAGATCAGAGAGCTTGCCGGCGTCGAGCACATATTCGTACTCTCCGTCGGCGTTTCGCCCGATAATCGGAACGTCGCAGCTTATCCAGTAGGGATCCGAGCTGATAAATTCGTTTGTGATAAAGCCGTAAAGGTCGCCGGCGTCGGCTCGGTTGTTTCCGTTTTTATCCTGATAAAATCCCTTTGTCAGATTATACTGATATTCGAGCGTCCACTTCCCTTCGCGCACAGTATCGTAGATATAGGGGATTGAGTTGTCGTCGAATATTTTTTTATTGAATATTGTGGCGAAGGTGAATCGCAGGGTCGAAAGCGCGATAGCGCCGGTTGCGGCGTACTGCGCGTCGCCGTAAACAATAGCTTCATTGACGCCTTGTGACCAATAGTCCTTTTTAAGATTGATATGGTCGACATCGTAGAGATTGTGGTAAATTCCGCTCACCGAATTAGCAAGCGACACATAGGCGTTTGCGAAAACAATGTCGTAGTCGGGCGATCCGGAGAGAACCGACTTTTTAACCGCATCTACCGTTGAGGTGTTGCTGGCGGCATAAGGAATTTTTATGTTGTTGATATTAATTCCGAGCCGATTCTCTACCGAGAGGTTTCGGTTGTAAACCGCGTCGTTTACAAGCTCGCCATTAAGGTCGGAGACGCTGACCTCGTCCTCCCACCAGCTGCGGTCACTTGAGGCGATGTTGATTGTCTTTGAGTCAAAATTAAGTCCTTCCGGAAGGTCGTCGCTCGTATATATCGGTTGACCATCGTCCTCCGGTTCCTTCTCGCTTATTCCCTCGGCGACGGTTCCGGTATCATTGACCTCACCATCGTCTATTTCGGCGCAGGCACAGAAAACCAAGAGAAGAGAGAGCAGTGTGAGAAATGCCATAATCCGTTTCATAATTGCCTCCTTAATAATTAAATGGTAACACATGATAATCGCGGGAAGTTAACTATAATTTATTATACAGTAAAATGCCGTTAATATCAACAACTTTTCTATCACTTAAAAATTTATTTTTAACTTATCTACAAATCCGACATATAACATCATACTTTTTCCGCCCGCGCTTGACGCCTCGGAGATAATTATGTATAATGTATCTATGAGAGCTTCACAATTAACTTGCTAAGCGGCACAAAGCGATACTTCTCTCACGCCGCGCTACGAAAGACTTACAAATGAATAAAATTAACAATCCAAAAATGGCGCAGCGACTTGCGCTTCTCTGCTCTGTTATTTATCTTTCCGGTTATCTGAGCCGGGTAAACTTCGCGGCGGTCACCGTCGCGATTCTTAGTGAGACCGGGTGGGAAAAAACCGCTATTTCGTCGGTCACAACCGCACTCTTCATTTTTTACGGCATAGGCCAGATTATCAGCGGGTGGCTCGGAGACCGCTTCCCTCCCGAGCGTATTGTATCGACCGGACTTCTGACCTCGGCGGTGATGAACCTAATAATCCCGCATTGCTCAAGCATTCCTCAGATGACCGTGGTTTGGGCGGTAAACGGTCTGGCTCAGGCTATGCTGTGGCCTCCGATAGTTCGCATACTCTCGGCCGGCTGCCATAAAAAAGAGTATCAGAGCGCGACGGTTGTCGTCTCCTGGGGCAGCTCGCTCGGCACTATCCTTGTCTTTCTGCTCGCCTCGGCTTCAACCGCGACTATCGGATGGCGACCGGTGTTCAGAATCGGAGCCGCCGCGGCAGTCGGCGCGCTTATACTTTGGATTGTTGTATATTCTAAAATAGAGGCTTATTCAAATTCCGAGAAAAACCTCTCATCAGAGCATCCCGGAGAGAGAGACCCGCAAAACGGTGCCCCGGAGGGTGTACGCACAAAAATGCCCCGCGCACTCCTCACCACGCTTTGCGCCATTTTCATGGCGGTAGTTATTCTTGGTGCGCTGCGCGACAGTATCTCGGCTTGGCTGCCAAATTATATTGCCGAAACCTTCGCGCTCAGTAGCAGCTCGGCTCTGCTCACAAGTGTTATAATGCCGATATTCACCACTCTGACATATCCCGTCGTGCTGTCCTACTATCGCCGGTTTTTTTCAAGCGAGCTGAATTGCGCCGCTACAATATATGCGCTCAGCGCTTTGGCTTCGCTTCTGCTCTTCTTTTTCTCGGACATAAATCCGATAATCTCGGTGCTTCTGCTCTCGCTCATCTCGGCCTGTATGCACGGAGCAAACTTTCTCATCATCGGCCTCGTCCCTAAGAAATTCGACAAGTTCGGTAACGTAGCCACAATCTCCGGACTTATTAACAGTTTTGTCTATGCGGGAAGTTCGCTCTCTATTTGGGGAATCGCCGCCATCGCTCAAAGCTCTGGCTGGCTTGCCACCATAATTGTCTGGGGCGTTCTCGCGCTCGCCGGAGCGATAATCTGCTTCTCTGTCTCCCGGAAGTTTCAGACCTTCTTCACGTGATTTTATCGTAAATGGAAATTACATAAAAGCCGGTCGCCGCGAATTCTCGCGGCGGCCGGCTTCTTATCTAATAAGGCTAAACCTCAATATTTATAAATTCTAAATCCTCCGACAATCGGCAGCTCCTTCGCCTTTCCGGTTGCGGCATTGTAAATCCCAATAATCAAAAATGCGACAAGCACAATCGAAAGAGCCGAATTCACCAGTGCCGCTATAAACCAAAGCCTGGCAACCATAAAAATCGCGCTCAAACTCGCCTGCGCAACACTACCGACTATACAGCAGAAAAGGAATATCAACCCCTGATTGGTATGATACCTTGCGAATTTAGATTCTTTTGCCGCTAATAAAGGAATCAACACAAGTAAGCCTAAATAAGCAAGGATTGCCATGGCTTTATTCTGCTCGGCATCGTTTTTGTCAAACTCTGACGAGGCGTCGGGCGTGTCGTTGATTTTATTGAAAAATCCCTCAAAGCCGGCGGCTCCACTCACTCCTCCGCTGTTCTCGGCTTCATTATCGGCTGCACCCTCTTTGGCGGCATCTTCTTTGGGGGCGCCTTGGTTAGCTGCACCCTCTTTGGCGGTGTCTTGGTTAGCAGCTCCCTCTTTGGCGGCATTGTCGACCGACGCTACAGGCTTTTGCCCGACAACGACGGCAAGCCTTTTCCCGCAGCTCGAACAGAAATTTACGCCTTCCTCATGCTTTGCTCCGCAATTGCTACAAAATGGCATAATCTGCCTCCTTAATAAAAAGAATAAATTTTATCAGCAGTCCACCCCGGCGAATTTGGGTTTCGGGAGGGGGCCGGAAATAGAGTCGTTTTTTTTCTTAATATGACGAAGATACACAGCGCAGCAGATATAGTGAGCCGTCGCGGTGACAATCCAGGAGACCGGATATGACAGATATAATACTGTTACCGTTGGATAAGCGGCGAACACAGTGTAAATCCAGCCAACTCTTATTGAAAAGGTTCCGACAATAGAGACTATCATCGGAATAAAAGAGCTTCCCATCCCGCGCATGGCGCCGCACGCAACCTCCATTAAGCCGCACATAAAATATGTAGTGGTTACAACCGCTGTGCGCCGCAGTGCGGCACTTATCACCGCTTCATTCCCGGGGGCATAAATTCCTACAAGCTGACGCCCGAAAATATAAATCGTCCCCCCCATTGCGACACCCACAACAAAAACAATCAGAGCACAGGTAACGATTATTTTCTTGATTCGATGGTATTTTTTCGCCCCTACATTCTGGCCGACAAAGGTAAGCGTCGCATGGTAGAATGAGTTCATCGCCGTATAAACAAAGCTGTCTATGTTAGCCGCCGCCGCGTTTCCTGCGGTGGCGATTTTCCCAAAACTGTTTACGCTCGACTGGACAAGAACATTTGAAAAAGCGAATATGCACCCCTGAATTCCGGCGGGTATTCCTATTCGGATAATATGCCCGAGCTTATCCCAGCAAATCTTAATTTCACGAAGCTCAAGGTGCACAATTCCCTTGTCTCTCATCATATATCCGACAATAAGCGCCATAGAAAGCCAATTGGACACCGCCGTTGCAACACCCACACCGAGCGCACCCATATCGAATATAACTACGGTTATAATATTTAGAATTATGTTAACCACCCCGGAGATAGACAAAAACATAAGCGGACGCGAGGTGTCTCCCGACGAGCGCATCATTGCGGCGCAGTAGTTATAAACCATGCTTGCCGGTATGCCGCACATATAAGCTCTCATATACGGAACCGCCTCGGAAAGCACGCTCTTTTCAACACCGGTCCAGCTTAGCAGTGTTCCGGCCGATATATAACCAAATATCGCTACAATAATCCCAAGAATTGTGGCGGCCGGAACTGCGGTATGTACTGTTTTTTTGACATCCTCAAACTGTCGTGCGCCGATTTGCTGCGCAACCAACACTCCGGCTCCGACCGAAAGTCCCATAAAAAGCTGAATTATCAGATTTATAAGAGCCCCGCAGGAACCAACTGCGGCAAGCGCTGTCTCGCCGTCACTGGCATATCTTCCTACAATTACTGTATCGGCAGCGTTATAGAGTACCTGCAGCATACCGGTCGCAACAACGGGCAGGGCATAAATCAAAACTTTGCCGAAAACCGATCCTTCGGTCATATCCATTTTCCGGGCGGCAGACTTAATCATATATATCCAATATCCAAAATAATAATAGTTTCAAACTGAACAATGCTATTCTAACACACACCTCATGCAAAGTCAATCGCGGCAAGTTAAATCTCGATTTTACACAAAAATGCGCGACATATAGCGATACTATTTGTTGACAAAAAAGCTTTGTCTGCCGGCGCTGTGCCTTGCGAGTGCAATACGCTGAATCGGATTTATATTTATTCTCAAAAACGCCGGACACCCGGGTATGCTCGCCTGCGAATTTTTTGGCATCTGCGCACTCCCGGGGGGTGTCCTCGGCTTTTTATTTTGTCTTTAATTTAAAGCTTATTCTACATCCGTGTCACAGTAGTAGCAGCGCAGGGATCCGTTTGCGCGGTAGAGCCTTTGCGAGAGGGTTTTCTCGGTTGAGGAGATGCATTTTTGATTGCGGCATTTCACCTCGGTCGGGCATTCGCAGTCGGGATGTATTTTAGGCGTCCTGTCTGAGAGCAGTCTGAGGATGAGCGCCATGCGAATAAACTTGCCGTTCTCGGCCTGCTCGAAATATTTTGCTCTCGGGTCGGCGTCAACTGCCACAGAAATCTCGTCGACACGCGGCAGCGGGTGAAGTACACGCATACTCGGCTTTGCAGCGGCAAGTTTCTCGGGCGTGAGGATATAGCCACCCTCCTCTTCTTCCCCGCAGAAGCGCTCGCGCTGCACGCGAGTCATATAAAGAATGTCAAGCTCGCTCATATACTCGTCAAGCGAGGTTGTTTCAAGAAAGACCCCGCTCTCAACTCCTCGCCTGACATATTCGGGAAGGGCCAGCGAGGGCGGCGAAATAAGCACAAAGCGATTTCCGGGATAGCGCGACAGCGCTGCGATAAGCGAGTGAACGGTGCGTCCGTACTTCAGGTCGCCGCAGACACCAATCGTGAGCCCGCCGAGCCGCCCGAGCTCGTGCCGGATAGTAAAGAGGTCGGCAAGCGTCTGGGTCGGGTGGTAGTGACCGCCGTCTCCGGCGTTTATCACCGGAACACTAACCGAGAGCCCGGCAGCACCCGGAGCGCCCTCGGTATAGTGGCGCATTACGATGATATCTGAATATATGCCGACAATCCGCGCCGTATCCGAGATGCTCTCGCCCTTTGAAACAGAGCTTGATTTTTCCTCCGCAAAGCCAAGACAATTGCCGCCAAGTCCGTACATAGCCGCCTCAAAAGAAAGGCGGGTGCGGGTTGAAGGCTCAAAGAAAAGGGTGGCGAGTGTTCTGCCGCGGCAGGCCTCGGAATATTTTTCGGGTTTTTTGCGTATGTCTTCGGCCGTTTCTATTAAATCGTCTATTTCCTCGGTTGAGATGTCAAGAATATTAATAATATCCCTCATAAACCGACCGCCTTTCAGTTTTGTGATATGATCCAGCTCTCGTCGGCCGGATTATCGCGGAAGGCAAGAAGGCGGGAAATGTCTCCGTGTTTTATATAGCCCTCGGCGGCGGCAACCTGTGCAACCGTGTCAAAGTCGGTCACGCTGAAATTTTCAAGCGAGGCGGCCGCGAGCCGTTCAAAGCTCTTTTTCATGTTGTATGTGAAGATGCTGACAATGCCGAGCACCTCGGCCTCGGCCTCGCGCAGCACCTCGGCAACTTCAATAACGCTCCCGGCAGTTGAGATCAGGTCTTCGATTATAACAACCTTCTGACCGGGAAGCAACCTTCCTTCAATCCTGTTTTGCCTGCCGTGATCCTTTGCGCCGCCCCTTACATATCCCATCGGCAGTGAGAGCAAATGCCCCACAATCGCCGCGTGCGCGATTCCGGCGGTGCTTGTTCCCATGAGCACCTCGGCCTCGGGGTAGTGTTTTTTAACCTTCTCGGCAAGTCCTGTCTCGACGATATCCCGCGAGCTCACCGAGCTAAGGGTCAATCTGTTGTCGCAGTAGACCGGGCTTTTTATTCCGCTCGCCCAGGTAAATGGCTGCTCGGGGCGGAAAAAGACCGCTCCTATTTTCAATAATTCTTTCGCGGTTTCAATTCTGTAATCCATAATTTCCATATCCTCTGCATATGATAAATTTTTAATTTTTCAATTGGCATCAGCCGACAAACTCTTTCATACAAGCCTCGTATGCAGCCAAAGAATCAACCGCGCCGGTTATCGGTCGCCCAACCACAATATAATCCGAGCCAAGCTCTCTTGCTCCGGCCGGCGTCGTTATCCGGCTCTGGTCGCCCGCCTCGCCGTCTGCAAAACGTACCCCCGGAGTAACCGTGAGAAAAGAGTCGCCGCAAGCGGCGTGAACCACCCCGGCCTCAAGCGGCGAGCAAACAACGCCAGAGAGGCCGCTTCTCAGCGCATTTTTTGAATACTCCGACACCACACGGTCTACCGGCAGCTTAATGAGCAGCTCGTCCTCAAGAACGCTCTGCGAGGTTGAGGTTAGTTGTGTCACGGCGACAAGAAGGGTCGAGCTTCCGCTCCCCTCAATTCCCTCTCTTGCCGCCGCCATCATTGCATAGCCGCCCCCGGCGTGAACATTGAGCATATCGGCGCCGAGCCTCCCGAGCACCGCTGCGCTGCGCTTCACAGTATTGGGTATGTCGTGCAGTTTGAGGTCAAGGAAGACCTTGTGCCCTCTCTCCTTGAGCTTGCGCACCATATCCGGCCCCGCGGCATAAAAAAGCTCCATGCCAATCTTGACATAAGGGCGCATCTCCCCGAATTTCCCGAGAAACGAAAGGCACTCCTCGGCCGACGAAAAATCACACGCGATGATTACATCTTTTCCCATAACAAATCTCCTTTTTCCACTCACTCCCGCCGCGCTCGCCGCACGGGAGCGGTTATTATATTAACGGCAGCAGCCGTGACAATCCTTTTCTTATTCTTGATTTGTGTGTATCTGTTTTTATCTATGCGCCGCACCAATCAACTCTGAGAGAGAGGAAATCTTATACTTATCCATCGCGCGCGGCAAATCTTTTATTATATCCCGACAGGCATAGGGGTCGATAAGGCTTGCCGCCCCGATCTGCACCCCGGTGGCTCCCGCCGCCATCATTTTAAGCACATCCTCGGCCGAGGAAACCCCGCCCATGCCGATCACCGGAATCTTCACACTCGCATACACCTGATAGACCATGCGTAGCGCCACTGCAAAAATTCCCGGGCCCGAATAGCCGCCGGTAACATTGCTAAGCACCGGTTTTTTTGTCCTTAAATCTATCTGCATGCCTACAAGCGTATTAATAAGGCTCACTGCATCGGCACCCTCCGCCTCGCAGACAAGCGCCATCCTGACAATATCTGTCACATTGGGCGAGAGCTTAATTATGAGCGGCTTGTCTGTCACCCGCCGCAGGCGGCGCACAAGCTCGGCAGCCGCCGCCGGATCGGTTCCGAAGGCAAGCCCGCCGCCGCGCACATTCGGGCAGCTTATATTAACCTCAATCCAACCGATCTCACCGCAGGCTGCAAGCCTCTCTGTGACATATTCGTATTCCTCATAAGAAAATCCGCTTACATTTGCCATCACAGGCTTAGCAAAAACCCGGGAAAGCCTTGGTAACTCCTCTGATATCACGGCCTCGACCCCGGGATTCTGAAGCCCGACCGCATTGAGCATCCCGCCCGGCACCTCGGCGATTCGCGGCGTCGGGTTGCCAAATCGCGCCTCTTTGGTCGTTCCCTTGAAGGACAGGGTTCCGAGAATATTTATATCGTATATCTCTGCAAATTCATAGCCATAGCCAAAGGTTCCCGATGCCGGGATTATGGGGTTGTCAAGTTCAATTCCGCAGAGATTAACTCTTGTGCTTACCATATTATCTCCTCCTTCAAAAGCACCGGCCCCTCGCGGCAAATGCGCTTGTTTCCGTACTTTGTTTTGCAGGTGCAGCCCATGCAGGCGCCAAACCCGCAGCCCATTCTCTCCTCAAAGCTAAGCTGCCCCGGCATCTCTCCGCTCGCCTGACAGACAGCCCGCAGCATTGGCTCAGGGCCGCAGGCATAGAAATAGTCGTAATCAGTCCCCCTCATCGCGTCGGTGGCAAAGCCGCGCCGGCCATACGAGCCGTCGGTCGTTGTAACTGTCACCTCGGCGCCGAGCGCGCGGAATTCCTCCTCGAAGAAAACTTCACTCGCCCGGTTAAACCCGAGTATAACCGACACAGGTTTTCCGATCTCCCGCAGGCATCTTGCCAGCAAATACAGGGGCGGAACACCGCACCCCCCGCCGACAAGAAGCGAATGCTCGCCGCAGAGCGATATGTCGTATCCGTTGCCAAGTCCTACAAGAAGGTCGAGCTTCTCGCCGCGTCCGAGGGTGGCAAGTGTCTCGGTTCCCTCTCCAACGCATTTATATATAAGAACAAGCCTTCCCTCCTCACTGTCGCAGACCGAGAGTGGGCGGCGCAAGTAAAGGCCGTCAAGCTTTATATTCACAAAGCTGCCCGGGCGACGTGTTTCCGAGGTATCGCCCGACAGCTCTAACAGATAAGTATTTTCGGCAATCGCGTGGTTTTTCTCAATTATAAATATGTTCTGCTTCATATATCCTGTCTCCTGTAAACGATTTTCCCACCGACAACGGTTAAAAGACACTCGCCGTAAAGCTCACTTCCCTCAAAGGGCGTGCTCTTGCCGAGCGAGGCGAAGTCGTCGGGATTCACTATATAGCCGCGCTCAAGGTCAAAAACCGTTATGTCGGCATCATTTTTCGGTATGCCGAAGCGCCGCGAGGGTGCGGTACTCATCAGTTCAACAAGGCGGTGAAGACTGATTATCCCGGGTCGCACAAGTGCAGTGTACGAAGCGGCAAAGGCCGTCTCAAGTCCGACCACCCCCATCGCGCTGCCGGCAAGGCCCCTCCCCTTCTCCTCTGCCGAGTGGGGAGCGTGGTCTGTGGCTATCATATCTATCGTGCCGTCGGCCAAGCCCTTTATTATCGCCTCGCGATCGGCCGGAGAGCGCAGAGGCGGATTCATTTTAAATCTTCCGTCGTCACTCTTTATGTCTGTATAGTCAAGCGCGAAATAGTGGGGCGCTGTCTCGCAGGTAACGTCAAGTCCGCGCGCCTTTGCCCGCCGTATCAGTTCCACACTCTGACGGCAGCTAATGTGGCAGACGTGATAAGAACCGCCGGTTTGTTCAACTGCCTTAAGCTCGCGCTCAAGCTGGATATATTCGCTCTCGTTTGTAATCCCGGCAATGCCAAGTGTCCTCGCAATCGGAGAGGAGGCCGCGATATGATCACCGCCTTTGAGTGACGTATCCTCGCAGTGTGAGCAGATTATTTTCCCCATAAGAGAGGCGCGCTCAAGCGCCTTGCAGAGTATATCTGTCGTTGTGCCGCGTCCGTCGTCTGTGAAGGCGAGTGCATCGGGCATATCTTCAAAATCGGCAAGCTCAAATCCAAGACCGCCTTTTGTTATTGCGCCGTATGGCAGCACGCGAACTTTGGCGCTCTCTCGTATAGGTTCGAGAATAGCATCAAACCCAGCACGCCCGTCGGGTGAGGGCGAGAGATTGGGCATTGTGCAGACGGTGGTAAACCCCCCGCGCGCCGCCGCTACACTCCCGGTTGCCACCGTTTCCTTATACGAAAAACCCGGCTCTCTCAGATGAGCATGAACATCTGTAAAGCCGGGGAAAATATACTTGCCGCTAAAATCAATCCGAGCATCGGGCGCGTCGGATGCGGGGTCGGAAATGAGAAGGTCTCCCCTGTCAAAGCCGTTTTTATTGAAAACAAACGCGCCAGAAAGCAAGAGTTTCATGTCTTAATACCCACCCTATATCCTAATCTTTTTATGAATTATATCACCACGCGCGTATTTTGTCAACGGCGGCCTTGATTTTCATATGAATAAATAAACCATGCCGCCGCAATGGCGTGTTTTTAGTCAATTTGCGATATTGGAGCGCTCAATAATTGTCGCCTTGTGATTTTTGTCGTAATCACTTGACACTTGCTCATTGAATGTGGTATAATAGGCGCATTGGCAGGTTTTGAAAAAACCTGCTATGTCGCAACGGTGAGGTAACGCATGCGAGAAATTCACTTGCGACTATGGTATAATAGGCGAGCATTGGGATGTCGCCAAGCGGTAAGGCACGGGACTTTGACTCCCGCAGTCGTCGGTTCAAATCCGGCCATCCCAGCCAAATCAAAAGGAGCGCCACGCTCCTTTATTTTTTCCGAAACACACCTATAACTAAAATCAATTAAAAGCCGCCGTCGGGCGGAATTGGTATTATCAATGAAAAAAGCCTTAATAGCAATGAGCGGCGGCGTTGATTCGAGTGTCGCCGCCTATCTTACACAAAAAGCCGGATATGATTGCATCGGCGCGACAATGCGCCTTTTTGACAACCCCGACTCCGGGCTTGTGCGCGAGAGGATCTGCTGCTCGCTCGAAGACACCGAGGACGCTCGGGATGTGGCGCGCCGGCTCGGAATTCCCTATTATGTTTTCAATTTCACAGGCGACTTCAGGTCGCAGGTGATAGACCGCTTTGTCGGAGCCTACGAGCGCGGTGCGACGCCAAATCCCTGTATCGACTGCAACCGCTTCCTTAAATTCGGCAAGCTCTATCAGCGCGCGGCTGAGCTTGGCTGCGACTATATCGTCACCGGTCATTATGCGCGGGTTGAGTGCGAGGGCGGCAGATTTCTCCTGAAAAAAGCGCTCGACCGCTCAAAAGACCAGAGCTATGTCCTCTATTCGCTGACAGCCGAACAGCTCGCACACACTCTCTTCCCGCTTGGAGAAATGTCTAAATCAGAAGCGCGTCTCCTTGCGGTCAAACTTGGGCTTTCGGTAGCCAACAAGAAGGACAGTCAGGATATCTGCTTTGTGCCTGACGGTGACTATGCCGGGATAATCGAGCTGCACGCAAAAAGAAAATACCCCCCGGGCAATTTCGTCGCAAGCGATGGGCGAGTGCTCGGCGAGCACCGCGGGATTATTCATTACACCAT
>JBNRMS010000021.1:0-24067 GCA_050309735.1 Eubacteriales bacterium | reverse complement strand
CTTATCATGTCTTATGTTGCTACCGCACGAAAGCATTCATTTGATGCCTTTTCTGCTATCCGCAATGCGCTATCAGGCCATCCCGATTGTGGGATTTGCTAAGGGGTGAATAGTTACATAAGCAGATTAAAATCCGTATGCCGCAACAGCTGATCTTAATAAGGGAAAACTCCTCCTGCGACTATATTATTACAAACTTCACACCCGAAAGACTTTCGGCCGAATTTGGTGCGCTGGGGGCTTTGATCGAATTTGAGGCGGCAAGACGGTCGGCATCCGAGTGATATCTTTTTGAGATATCCCAGAGGGTGTCCGATTTGTCGGGGTAAACGATTGTCATCTCGCCGCGCTTCGGGGCAACCGTTCCGGTGAAGTCGGCCTCGCTGACCATTTTGAGCGGCTGGGGAGAGGTCGCACGCACGGCGGCGGCGATTTCCGAATCGACGGCGACTCGCTCGCCATCCATTCTTGCGCGGCAACCGACGACGGTAAGAATAGCCGAGCAATCGGGGGTACCGGGGGT
The DNA here is from genome assembly GCA_050309735.1 of Eubacteriales bacterium. Classification (GTDB taxonomy): domain Bacteria; phylum Bacillota; class Clostridia; order Oscillospirales; family CAG-272; genus UMGS1002. Next base: position 23,544 of record JBNRMS010000021.1, on the reverse strand, counting down.
GATGTCAAATTCGTATCTTATCGGCTGGGTCAGCTCTCGGCTTCCCCATTCGGCGCCGTCTCTGAAAAGAAGGTTGTATCTAACCTCGCCCGCAAGGACGCAGCGCCCCTTTTCGACCGACGACGAGTTTATCACAGCCCCTCCGCTTGCGTCTACCAGAAGTGCGCCGGCGGGGATATTGTTTTCCTTAGCATCGAAAACGCCGCTTTGAGTGAAGTTTCCGTTCATACAGCGCAGCGGCACCTGTAAAATCCGATCTCTTATGAGAATGTCGCTGTCGGCCACGGTCGAATAGATGTCCTTTGTGTATTCGAAATTTTCGGCGTGCTGGGCGTCAGCCTCAAGCGAGATATCGGCTTCGCAGAGCAGCCTCCCCTCGCCGACACTCACCGTTATATCGTTACACACCCCCCACGCGCGGCAATCCCATCCGGGCATAACCCCCTCAACGCTAATCTCGCGTGAGAAGGGCAGCTTGCGAACGATTATCTCGGGCGTGCCGTCGCCCCCGTCGCGGCAGATCATCAGCTTGAGAATAAGCTCCCCTCGGCAGACCACAGCGTCCCCCGCCGATAGTGCCTCGCTGACAAAAACATCGCCGGCGGCGCCCACAACGCGGATCTCGCCCTCGCGAGATTCGGGAATTATCTCATCGCTCATCGGAATAGACTCCTCAATCCCGTGTCTTGTGTCAGCATAGCTTCCGGTGCCGATAAGCCGGCGGAGAGAGGACAGATTGTCAAGCCCTCTTATTTCCTCATCCTGCCGGCAGCCGGCAAAGCAGCGCAGATGCGAGCGCAGGCGCGACCGAAGCCCTACCTTCCGGGGAGCCATAACCCGTCCTACAACTGTGTCCGGGACAATATCGACAAGGGCTGTCACCCCCTCCCCGATTTCGGCGCCGTCAACGTCGTCAAAGGGCGCCTCAAATCCGTATTCGGTCGACATCCGCGAGGTGTAAAGTTGACTGTCTGCACCGGCATAAAGTATGTCGTAGTGTGCATTGCCCGAAAATTCGGCGCCCGACGAGGATATGTAACGCGCCGGCGGCGACAGCGTCAGTTCAACTCGCAAAAGACGCTTTATCTCGGGCTGATAATCGGGCAGCGTGAAATCTTCTGAAAGCTCGGTGGTCAGTATTCTGTCGCTGACCGGAACCCGAAACTCCCCCGGCATGAACTCGCCTTTATTATACTTTTCCATAAAAAACTCTCCTCCGAGCATATTAATATTACGATTCAGTATATGACGCGCCCCGAACGATTATTACAAATTGTGTTATGACTCAAGAAGGCAAAGATTCTTAAAGCGTAAAATCAAGACAAACCTCATAAAAATAAAACAACACCAAATAAACAGTTGCCCCGAGCCGTCAAATATGTTAAAATAATATAAATGAAGAAAAAACCGCAACAAACTCGAAAAGGAAGGGTCAAAACCATGATAAAAATTTTCCACACCGCCGATCTGCATCTCGACAGTCCCTTCTCCTTGCTCCCTCCTGCCGAGAGCGAGGCAAGGCGAGGGGGCCTGCGCAAAACCTTCCGCCGAATGATGGAGTATGCCGCCGGGGCGGGGGTAGATCTCGTTCTCATTGCGGGCGACCTTTTCGACAGCGCTTTTATAAGCCGCGACACGACCGATATGCTGCGCGAATGCCTCCTAGCGGTCAGTTGCCCGGTGATAATCAGTCCCGGAAACCACGACCCCTATACTCCGGGAAGCATCTACGCCTCGGACAAGCTCCCCGAAAATGTATATGTTTTCAAGACTGAAAACCCGACAAGCTTTGATTTTCCCGAGCTTGGAGTATGCGTTTTCGGCAGCGCCTTCACACGCGATAGATACGAAAACAGCGTTCTCGCCTCGATATATTCGCTTCCCGAGGACAGAATAAATATCTTCTGCCAGCACGGCGACACAAGCTCGCTCCTCTCACAAAAAGCTCCCCTCTCGCCCCGCGACATCGCCTATAAAGGCTTTACCTATGCCGCGCTCGGGCACATCCATCTGCCGCCCGAGCCGGTAGTAATCGGGAAAACCACCGTCGCCTATCCCGGATGCCCGGAGGGCAGGAGTTTTGACGAACCCGGATTCGGGGGCGCGCTGCTGGTCACAATTGAGGACGGAGAAACAAAACTTGAGAAGGTGAGATTCGCAGAGAAAAGATATATGGTTGAGAAGCTCGACGTTACCGGAGCCGCCGACGACGCCCATGTAACCCAAAAGATAAAAGAGCTGATACGCGAGCGCGAATACGGCGGCGAGACGGCGCTTCGCGTTATTCTTGAGGGCGAGGTAGCTCTCGACTACAAACCCGACACCACCTCTCTGGCCGAAGCGGCCGCCGGAGCTCTTTATCTTCTTGATATTCGGGAGCGAACCCTGCCCTGTTTTGACGCCGCCTATCTTGAAAACGACATTTCGCTGCGCGGCGCCTTCTACCGAACCCTCTCCGAGAAGCTGCATTCGGGCGACGAATATAGTCGCCGCGCCGCCGCCGAGGCTCTTCGAGCCGGCCTTGCCGCGCTTGATGGAAGAGCGATATTCAATTGACAAAGCGGCAGTTCCCACACCTCTCTCAGAAAGGCATGGTTATATAATTATAATGAAAATTCACTCAATAAACATATCAGAATTTGCCGGGCTCGGCCAGCGCTCATATGACCTGTCGGGCGGCCTTAATATCATCGAGGGAAAAAATGAATCGGGCAAGTCCTCAATTCTTGCCTTCATCAAATTCATCCTCTATGGCTTCTCGCGCCGGGCTGCCGGAGAGGAGCTTGGCGAGCGCGATAGATTTATCAGTTGGGATGGCAAAAGAGCGGCCGGAAGCGTCACCCTCTCGGCAGGCGGCAGACTCTGGCGGGTTGAGCGCGAGCTTTTCATGCAGACTCGGGGCGCGCGAGAGAGCCCGATTGAAAATTGCAAGATTATCGACGCCGAAACCGGCATCCAGACCCATGCGGGCGAAGTTCCGGGTCTTCTCTTTCTCGGAATCCCCGCCGAGGTTTTCTCAAGTACCTGCGGAGTGGCACAGTCGAGCCTTTCCTTGATAAACTCCTCCGAGGTTGGCTCAAGCATAGAAAACCTGCTTTTCTCGGCCGATGAGAGCCTGAATGCCAAAAGAGCACTCGAAAAACTCGCCGCGGCTCGCCGCTCTCTTCTACACAAAAACGAAAAAAGCGGCCGCCTTGTCGACATGAGAAGCGAGCGCAATATCCTTCGAACACGTCTGTCGGTGGCGACCACCGCCGCAAAAAACATAATTGCCAAAGAAGCTCTGGCCGCCGAATATAAGCGGCGAGCCGATGAGGGCAGGCAGGCACTTGAGGAACTTGAGGCAAGGTGGGAGGTCAGCGAACTAAACCTTGCGCTTGGCAAATTCGACGAGCTGCGCCGGCTTGAAAAAAAACGCGCCGACTATTCGGCCGCGCTAAAAGAACTTGAGGAAGAATCCTTTCCATCTGGTTTTATGCCCGATAGGCAGTATGTGTCAAGGCTCGGCGCTCTCTTTGGCGAGCTGACCTCGGCCGAGTCTGAACTGTCACGCGCCGAAGCCGAGCTATACAAGCTTGAGAGCGTGCCGACATATGACGTCGAAAAGGCAAAGACCGCAGCACTTCTCGATTCGCTCGCCGGGGGCGGACGGGACAGAGTGCTCCGAGGATACAGACTATTGAAGAAATCGGTCGCGTCTCCTAAAAAAACCAGTTTCTTGCTCACGACGACAGGAGGCCTATCGGCACTTGCCGGAATAATCCTGATAATTCTGTCGCTTTTCCTGCCCGGAATACTCGCAGCCGCCGCCGGTGCCGCCCTTTTTGCCGGAGGGATTGCGGCTCTGGTACAAAGCCGCAAAAACAGCCGCAAACTTGCCGATTTCCTTGCAAAGCTTAACTTCACTTACGACCCGGAAGAGCCGGGCCTTGCAGATTATATCGACCGGTGCTACGTCGCGGCCGGAGCCGAGAAGCAATATTTCATAGCTCTTGATGCCCGTCGCGGCGTTGTCACCGTTCGGCGTGAGAGGCTTGCGGCGGCTCGCGCCGAGTGCCGCGAGAAACTTCTTAAAATCGGCTCAGACGAAACAGACGAAAACCTGCCCGCAGCACTCGCCGAGGCTGTAGAACTTGCCTCAGCCTTCTGCACGGCTCGCGAGGAGCTGAACCTGCGCCGCGACAACGCCGACGCCAACATCTCGGCACTCACCGAAGATCTGAAAAAATACAACGAGCAAACCCTTCGCAAAAAGGCCGAAGCGGCACCCGCCCTTGATGTTATGAGCTATGAGGACTACAAAAAGAGCCGAACCGAGCTGATAATATCTATTAAGGCAGCCGAGGATAAGCAGCACTCAATCGAAAACGAACTGACCGAACTCGGAGCAAAAAACGAAAACCCGCGCCGCTTAGCCCTTCAGCTCGAACAGCATGAAAATCTGCTCGCTGAGATGCAGCTGAAGCACGATGCGGTAAAGCTTGCCGGAGAGGCTCTGGCAGAGGCGGCCGACCAGCTCCGCCGGGGCGTGACCCCTAAACTCAAAAACACGGCGAGCGAGCTGATGGGGCAGTTGACCGGTGGGCGATATACCCAGCTTGGAGTTGGAGAAAATCTTTCGGTCACCATAACCGCGGGTGAGAACACCCGTCCGCTCGCGGCAATGAGCGGCGGAACGCGCGACGCGGCCTATATATCGCTGCGAATTGCCCTGATTTCGCTTCTTTGCCAGAAGGAAATCCCGCCCCTCTTTGTCGATGAAGGACTCTCACAGCTTGACGACCAGCGCGCCGAAAACTTCATCAATATCCTCTCGGACTGGTGTTCAAACCAAGAGGGTCAGTGCCTGCTTTTCACCTGTCAAACGCGAGAGGCGCGCCTTGCGGGCGAGAGAGCCAAGGTTATTCGGATATAGGACGGGAGAGAAAAGAAATCGAGATATGCGTTTGTGGTAACATATTCCATAAGTCGCCACAAAAACAGACCGAAGAAAAACCCTATTTGGCTTATGCCGGATAGGGTTTTCTTCGGTCTGAGCCGGGGGCGCTGCCCCCGGCTTGTTTTTCAATAACTATACCGCGGTATATCCGCCGTCAACACAGAGATTCTGGCCTGTCACATATGAAGCCTCCTCGCTCGCAAAGAAGAGCGCTGCGGCATTCAGCTCACCCTCTCTGCCATATCTCCCGAGCGGCACTGTTGTCTTCATGTAATTTGCAAAAAACTCGGTTTTTAAGGTGTCAGCGGTAAGCTCGGTTTCAAAATATCCCGGGCAGATTGTGTTGCAGGTAATATTGTGCTTTGCAAGCTCGGCGGCAACCGCCCTTGTAAAGTTAACAACCCCGCCCTTTGATGAATGATACGCCACGGTATCAATCGCAGTGTTACCGACAAGTCCGTATATTGAGGCTATGTTGATAATTCTACCGTATTTTTTCTCGACCATATACTTTGAGAACGCCCTTGTAACCTTGAATACGCTTGTCAGGTCGGTGTCGATTGTAAAGTCCCACTCCTCGTCGGTCATGGAAACAATACCCGCGTTTTTCGACGCCCCGGCATTGTTAATCAGAACATCAACCTTTCCAAACTCGGCAACTGCAGCTTCTGCAGCTCTATTCACATCGTCTGTCTTGGTGACATCGCACTTAATAGGCAGGCATTTTGTTCCCTCTTTGCGAAATTCCTCGGCTATTTCCTCAAGCCGCTCAATTCTCCTTGCCATAAGCACAAGATCAGCCCCCGCCGCAGCGAAGCCGCGGGCCATTTGAAGTCCGAGACCAGATGACGCACCAGTGATCGCAACAACACGACCTTTAAAATCAAACATAGAAAACCTCCTGGATTTTATTAATTATTTAAATTCTATGGTTTATTTTGCCGAGAATATTATGCCATAGTCGCAAGTGAACTCCTCCCATGCGGAACCTCGCCGTTACGACATCACAGGTTTTTTCAAAACCTGCCAATGTGTATATTATGCCATAGTCGCAAGTTTCTCGGAAATCTGCCAGTGTTCTCATTATACCATGTTTTTTGAATTATTCAAGTGCGACTATCACAAATAGCTTAAGGCTCTACCGTTGTCACGTTATGCCGGCCTTAGTAATTATTAATCCGCCGGCGGTGTCGCAACTCGCGGCGATGCAGCGCCGCCTGCCACTCCTCTTTCTCCTCGTCGGTCTCAAGTATCAAGCCCGGCACGGGTACCGGGTTTTCTTGCTTGTCAAGCGCAACAAGCACAAGATAGGCGCGGTTGATAAGCTGCTTCTCACCCGAGAGGCGCTCAACAAAAGTGTCGACACGAACCTCCATCGAGGTTTTGCCTGCATAAGTCATGCAGCCCCGCAGGACTATTGTGTCATTTATATAGGCAGGGCCTTTGAACTGGAGGTTATCAATAGAGGCGGTAGTAACATTCCGGTTTGAGTGCCGCCGCGCGACAACCGCCGCCACAATGTCAATCCATTCGACCAGTTTCCCGCCGAAAAGGCGGTCAAATCCGTTCAGATGCTCATATAATACAATCTCTACTCTCTCGGCGCGCGAGTCGGCGACTCGTTTTTTGGGTAAATCATAGTTTTCCATTCTTTTTTGCCTTCCGTTTGAAATCTTTGAAGTTTTTTAGTTATTTGGCTTCATGCTTCTGTGCTGCCGCCCTCGGCGTCTTTTTCACGGGGTCGGCTATATTTGAGAATCTTCTTGATTTTCATAAATCCCCAAAGCATAATTGATGCCGACATTAAGATAATTATCGCAGCAATTGTATAATACAAGGGGGCGTTTTCTAAAGCATTGTCGGCAGGCAGCAGATTCACAGCCCCCGCATCACCCCTTCCCTTAAAGGGCGAACTATCATCGGCAGAGGTGTCACTCTCGCCTGAGGCGAAGCTTTTTTCCTCGGTGAGGGTTACCCCGCCGTCGCGCGACGCAAGGGCAGCGGGGGGCGCCACCCCGCCATCATCGGTTATAATTTTGCAGGAAAAATCGCTAAGCGTTACTCCGCCCGACATGCCGGGCTCGACCCCGTCGCTCGGCAGGAAATAAAGAATTATCACAATCCCTTCTCTGAACCACATTCCCGTGGTCGAGTAGGCCGAAACATTTATTTTGTTGCCCTCAAGCATGGGTTCGTACCAGACGATATTTCTCTGTGTTTCACGGGGCGTCCCGTCGGTTACGTCGTATGCATAAATTTGGTTCAGATTCACATTTGTAAATGCAAGGTCGAGCACTTTGTCGTCAAAGCTTACATTGAAATTTATTTCGGAATAGTGGTGCGTTTTGTACTCGTCAAGAGCAATCGAATATCTGATATATCTTGTGTCGCCTATTTTGACAAGGTTCTCGCCCGATTTTATGTCCGGCGCAACAAGAGCTATTTGCTCCTCTCCGGATGCCGCCACCCGTGCGGCGAGCAATGACAAGATAAGCGCGAGCAAGAGCAAAAAAACCAATGTCATAAGGGGGTATTTTATTGTTCTTCTCATGGGTAATATATCCCCCTTTCTTTTTTATTATTATATTCGGCTCTTAAAATCGATTGAGCGCACCGCCGTTGTTGAGAAAAATTATATAGTCGTCAAGCGAGAGGGGCTTTGAATAGTAATAACCCTGTATAACGTCGCAGCCGTATTCCTCAAGCCGCTCAAGCGTGTCCACCGTTTCGACGCCCTCCTGCGTTACCTTCATGCCGAAATTTTTCGCAAGTCTTATAATGGTGCGGAGCAGTTCATTGTCTCGCTCCTGCGAAAATCCTTTGGTGATAAAGAACTTATCAAGCTTGAGTTCGTCCATCTGCATTTCCTTGAGGATATTATAGGAGGAATATCCCGAGCCGAAGTCGTCTATCGAGCAGCGAATACCGTTTGCCTGCAGCTTGCGGATGATTTCCTTCAAGACCTCGTAGTTATCAAAGGCGAAGGACTCGGTGAACTCAACCGTCAGGAAGCTGTCGGCAATGTTATATTCTTTCTTTGTGCGTATATAGAAATCAACAAAACCCTCCTGCGTTGCGGTTACATGAGAAACGTTGACCGACATCGGCACAACCCTGTATCCCCGCTCAACCGACTCGCTTATATATTTGCAGACCTCAACATAAACATACCTGTCAAGCTTACCGATAAATCCGTTTGCCTCAAAAATAGGCACAAACTCTGCGGGATTGCGGAAGGTATTTGTGTCTACATCGTACCAGCGGACAAGCGCCTCGGCGCCGTCGGGGCGATTTTGAAGGATATTATATTTTGGCTGATAAAAAACACGGAACTCATTGTTCTCAAGCGCCGCCTCCTTGCGCGACTCGATTTCGGCCTCGCGCATAAAGTTAGACTTAACCCTCTCGTCGTATATGTTTATCTCCTGGGTGGTATTGTGCGTGCTGGTTTTTTCGGCGAGGACCGCGCGGTCAAGCATCTTTTGAATCGGCTCGCGGATTGTGCGGTCAATGCAAAACACCCCTATTGAAAGCCTGAGATTGCTTTTCAGTTTTTTCATCTCGGGGTAGTTGTAAACAATGGCGTATATCACGCGAAGTCGGTTGAGCAGGTCATCCTCGTCTCTGTAATGAAGGAGGAGCGCGAATTTATCGTCGTTTATATGCCCGTAGGTCTCGTCCTCAAGCATGCTCATGCCGAAAACTTTGGCCAGAAAGCGCAGTATATCGTCTGAGTTTATGGTCTCAAAGCTCTCGGTTATAAAGCGGAATTGATGAATCTCGGTGTAGACTATTGCAAATTTGGTTATTTTATTTCTTTCAAGTATATCCTCGGCGTCAAGGGCAAATTTTTTGTATGTGTTGCATCCGAGTATCGGGTCGACGGTATCATAGCTCTTTATCTCCTCAAGACTCCTCTGCCGCATTCTCATAAGATACGCAGTGCCGGTCGCGACAACAATCAGAGAGACGGCAAGGGCAACGCTGATATTAGCAATGAAGCCATAGCCCTCGCTGAAAAGACTTGTTGCGCGGTATAGGCCCGATATATATATAGTGCCGTCCGATGCCTCGGCCGAGGCAAGCGCAAGCGCATAGTCCTCGCCTTCTATCTTATACGAGCCAACGCCCGAGCCATCTTTGCTGGCGGCATTTCGCAAGAGGTCGAGCGAGATTTTATCGTTTGTTTTCTCTCGAAGGTATGTATATAGATTTGTTGCGCCGGCCGAGGTGAATTTATCTTTTCCCATCTCGAAGATTATCGTGCCGTCTGCCGCGCAGACAACAAGATATTCGGCCTGCTCGGCGGCGCCCGTCGAAAAGGAGACCATGTCGCCGAGCAGATCCTGTGGAGTGAAGTATGTCAGCACGCCGTCGATTAGCGGGTTGCCCGACACCGGAGCATAAAACACGATATAAGCCGAGCTTGTATAGTTATCATGCCGATAGACAATACCCGCGCAACCGGCGACGCCGGCGCTGATCAGCCGGCGAACATTCTCGGGTTCGTTATTCTCTATCTCATATCCCGAGCTGTTGTATTCCTTGCCGCCGTCAAAAAAGCGCAGGTGCGATAAACCAACAGCACCCGAGCCAACAGTCCTTTTGAAATATGCGATTATCTCCTCCTCGGCAGTCATCCGGCCAACCGCCTCGGCAATCTCAGCCGTGCGGCGGGATGCCGCGGCGCTTCTTGCGTTTACCTCTGAGATGAAGGAGAGCGAGCTTGTCATCGCCATGTTTTCGGCCTGCCCTGCAAGGCTTCTGTTGTAGGAGACAAGCAGATATACCGAAAAAGAAAGCATAATAATTAAAAACACTAAAAGAAGTGTTATTATAACGCTCTCTATACTTATTGATTTTCGGCTTTTCTTCATTCGCTCGCCTCCCGCGGTCTATTTGTCCTTTATTTTCTCAATCGGCTTTTTTAAATTTTTTATATTCGTCCTGTATTTCGTGCATACGGTCGCGGAGCTCGTTTATCTGCGCGGTGTAGTTGTTGAAATAATCAACATCCTCGTCGCTCGGCGTGGTGTGCGTGAGTATTGCCTCGACAAGCGCGGCCTGCGAGCGCGCCCTCTTCTTCTCGAGCAGCTCAATCTGCTCCCGATAAAACTTAATTTTCCTCTTGAGCTTAAATTTTGTGAACATAATAATGACCATACCTTATAAATTTTTTATATTCTCGGAACAGCATAAGCTTTATGTAGAGCGTCCGTTTCGCTTGTCGTTGTCGCCCATACCCTTCTCGGCCATCAAGCGCTCGACTTCCTCGGCAACCCTTCTGTCAATCTCGGCTTGCCTTTCTTCTGCGGCACGTCTTTTGCTTCGATTGAGGGAGCCGATAAGATTCGCGGCGATGAAAATAGCAAAAGCAGCAATAATGATATAGAATCCCGTCTCGGACATTAGAACACCCGCCACAACAGTCAGCGCCGGGATAACCTTAACATATTTCCCAACCAAATCGGCGGCCTCTGCTGTATACCTATCCTCGATAATATTGTTATCGCCCCGGGTCACAAATTCAATGCCTGCGCTCCCCTGCGCTATAGCTACCACGCGGTGGGTGTTCATGTTGCCTGCAAGCGCGGGGTCTGACGAGTAAAATGTGATAACGTCGCCGCTCGCAATATCCTCGGGTGCAACCCGCCTGATAAGTATGCAGGAACCCGCCGGAATCTCGGGCTCCATGCTCTCGGTTGTGACCATAATTATGGCGTGGTCGAAAAAGAAGGTAGCTCGATTATTTATCCGGTTGAAAACAAGGATAGCGGCCACGGCTATCATCAGAATCAATATGCAATTGTATAAAAACGATCCGAATCTCCTTATGGCAGACCTTTTCTTTTTTTGATTTTTTGCCATATTGCCACCCCCCTTGTTCTAAGTGTATATATTCATATTCAACTTCAACCGATTTCGGCTGCCGACTATTTTTTGCCGCTTTTCTTCTTGACGGCACTCTTTTGCTCTTCAAACTTTTTTGTGCGCTTCTTCGCCCTGCGGCTGAAGCGATAATTTCGTCCACGCCCCGACAACTCACCGGCGGCCGCCCGCTCGGCTTGAATTATCCGCGCCCGCTCAGCTATTTTGGCTGCGCGCTCAAGGCGCTCCTCGCGAAGGCGTCTTGCCTCTTGCTCAAGCTCCTCTATTTCGGCGCGCAGGGCGGCGGCGATAAATTCTTTGTCAAGAACCTCGGCTTCCATATCATCATTGCCAGAAGCTTTTCCGGCAAGACGAGCTTCCTCGGCAAGGCGAGCCTCCTCGGCAAGGCGGGCTTCCTCGGCAAGACGAGCCTCCTCGGCAAGACGAGCCTCCTCGGCAAGGCGAGCTTCCTCGGCAAGACGAGCTTCCTCGGCAAGACGAGCCTCCTCGGCAAGACGAGCCTCCTCGGCAAGACGGGCTTCCTCGGCAAGACGAGCCTCCTCGGCAAGACGGGCTTCCTCGGCAAGGCGAGCCTCCTCGGCAAGGCGAGCCTCCTCGGCAAGACGAGCCTCCTCGGCAAGACGGGCTTCCTCGGCAAGACGAGCCTCCTCTGCAAGACGGGCTTCCTCGGCAAGACGGGCTTCTTCCTCAAGTCGCCGCTTCCTTAACATAGCGTCGGCTATAAGCGAAATATTGATAGCCTCCCGTATCTTTCGCTCATGGTCTGACAGGCGGCCGCGCGACGAGCGCGAAACAGGAACCACCCGGCGATATTCCGAATCGTATATATTATATTCGTCCGAGCTCATCTCCTCAAGCTCGACTATCAGTTTTGGCGACAGCGGAAGCGGAGTTTCGGAGAGGGCGAGGGCGGACTCTGTGTCGGGCTTACTTGCGGTGGTCTGCCGAAAAATCAGATATTGCAGCGCAAGGCTTGAATATATATGATCAATGAGCGCAGCGTCGGGCATCTCGGCCGTCTCCTGAACGAGCATATCATATCCCGCCTTGTCATAGCTCTCGATAAATTCCCAGAGCGCAAGACACTGGCGCAGATGCTTATTTTTTAGTATCGCGTTTGTGCGCATGACAGGCGGGCGGATATAACTCTTGCCCATATTCTGCACAAACTCCGAGCCGGCATATGCGCGCGCAACAGCGTACAACCGCTCAACCCGCTCCCACAAATCAGAGCTCGCTGCGCATCCGGACGAATTTTCCCCGTTGGGCGGTTCTGAAATTTCAAGCTCAAACCGGCACTTACCACGCAACTCGCCGCTTGAAAAATTCGATGTGAAGTCAAGCTTCACGCTGACCTCATCCCGCCCTGATTCGCGCGCCGCGTCATAACGGCGTGAGATGAAAAGGTTTAGCTTTGAGATAAGCGTGTTGATAAACTTGTTTTCATAGGTCTGTATCGTTTCGTCGCGAAAGACGTTTAGTATTTTCGAGGGGACTATGCTCCCATCGGGCTCCACCCTTTCGATATAGTCTGTGTGCTGCGAGAGATGCTGAATCGAGCGGCTTGTGATATTGCGCGAGAGCTCTATCGGGAGCACCCGCTCGCTCTCCTCAATAAAGCGCGAGGGAGAACGAATTATGCGATCGAGTGCGTCGAGAGACTCCTCGATAACCGATACCCATGTCTGGTCAATCGACTTTATGGCATAACGCTTCCTCAGCTCTATCTCAGCCTCTGAGGCCCGCAGCATTTTCAGTGCCTCGGGCAGCTCCCCGTATTCTGCTGCAAGCGAATCAATTAAGGACAGGGCATCCGAGCAGATGCCGCTCGAATCCCGGCCTCCCGTTATCTCCCTGTCCATAATATTTTACCGTTCCTTTCCGGCGGGCAACGGTTATATTATAACACCCTTTGCCCTCTGTACTTATCAATCAATACATCTTCTGCAAGCGCTCAAGATACGCTATGCATTCTTTCATCACACCCTTGCCGAACATATTGTCCATATACTGGATAAGGCCCTTGATTTCGTCGCGGATGAGAGAGAGGTTTAGCCCCTCGAATTTTCTGAAAACCTTTGTGGCAAGCAGATAGTCAACGGCGTCTATCGCCTCACCCCCGCAGGCTACATAAGCCGGAACGAAAATGCCAAGCTGCTTCATTATCCGGTTTCCGAAGGCCACGCGGAACTTTTCTATAACATAAAGATCAAGCTTTGAAATATTCTCAAGATATATCCTGCTGATTGGGTTTTCCTTTACCGCCCTCTCATAAAGAGAGGCGACATAGGAATAGCTTATCAGCTTAGAATCGGTTTCGGGGGCGTCGAAAGCGACACCCTTCTGGTCAAGATTTATAACAAACGCGCGGTCATACACCTTATCCGAAACGGCGAAGGTTGAGTCATCGTTATTCGCTGTGCCGACATACCAAACATTCTGAGGAATTGTGAGCTTACCGTTCTCAAGGTGTTTCGGATCGCTTTCCCAGGTTGATGGAACAAGCTCGATTTTCCACTCATTCGGGTCTGGCATCTCAAGAATCGAGAGCATTTCGGCGAAATAATACTCAACTCGGGCAATATTCATCTCGTCAAGCACAATTATATTTATGTCATCGTTATAAGACGACTCGTAAATGCGGCGCAGCACCTCGGTTTCGTTAAATTTCTTAGTAAATTCGTTGAAATAGCCAAACAGCTCGGTTCGGTCGCGCCAGGAGGGCTGGACAGAGGCTATGGTCGCGTCGTTTCGGAAATACTTGCCCATTATATAGGGTAGCGAGGTTTTTCCGGTTCCCGAAATACCCTGGAGCAGAATCATTTTAGTTGACGCAAGCCCCGCGAACATCAGGCGGATAGTCCGTATATCATAATAGAGGCGGCCTTTGCTGCAGGCGAAATTGCGAAGGTCGTCACATAGTTCGGAGAGCGACATACTGCGGTCGTAATCCGGGGTGATATAGTATTCATATTTTTCGTCAACCGCCGAGAGGCGGAAGAATCGCTTGCTGAGAATTGGGTCGACGCCCGCTGCTTCTCCCTGCGCTGCCGGGGGCGAGACCGTCGCACCGGGTATTGTGAGCGGCTCTGTATCTCCGGCGAAAATTTCACTAAGCTGCTCGATTGAGATTCCGGTCTGCCCGAGCTTGAGCGCCATTATCTTTTCCTTTTCCTCGGTCAGGCGTATGACATCGCGGTGCAGGTCTGCTATTTCCTCAAGCAAGTCCTCGTTTCCGATAAGTGTGTGGCGGAAGCGGATATACTTCCTGAAGAGAAGGACAAGCATGAAAATAAGTATCGCCCATATAGCAAAAGAGAGAAGGAAGGCTAAAATTGTGAGAACCCAGTCAAGCGTGGTGTATGTTCCCGAGAAAAGCTTCAGCTGACGGAAATAATAAGGGAAGTTAAATATTTGGACTATTCCGAGAAACAGCCCTGAGAAAATCTTTCCAATACCGCCGAGCATGGTGGTCATAAAGGAAAAAAACCAGCTTAAAAATCCGTCCATAATATATTATGACCTCCCCTTTCTGTGTTTGATGATAAAGACTTTTCTCCAAACGTCAATCACTCTGATTTTTTAAGTATTAAGGCGCCGCGGATTGCCGCGGCGCCTTCTTTCGGCATTTATTCATTTTGGCCGCTGCCGGGCGCGCTACTATTCTCGTCGTCGGACGGGGCGGGTTGATCTCCCTCAGGCACCGTCGCTCCTTGAGATTTCAAATATTCCTCGATTGCTCGGCGCTTGATTTCTTCCTCCTCAGCAGCCGACAGTCCACCCGCCTTTTTGCCTCTGACCTCAAGCAGGGCGGAGATAAAGCGGTATAATTCATATATGAAAAAGGCGACAAGCGGCAACACTATCACGAGCAGAAAGCCGAGCGGGGTTTGCAGGAAGCTGAGGAAGGAGCCAAGACCTGCTATTCTTGTGCCTGTGTATTTGCAGATTACGTCATAGTAGACAACAGGATTGGGGTCGGGCGTGGGGTTTGTTTCTTTGTTGTCGCCCTGAGTGATATAATAAACATATCCTCCGTCGTCATACTTCTCTGTGATGCGGTGGCTGTTTATCTCGTTGATTCGGTCGCCGTCAAGATCAACATAATATGTAATAACATCGCCGACCTCAAGACTTGACTTCTCAGCGTCGGTAAGCATATCACAGATAATAAGGTCACCTGCTCTGAAGGTTGGTGCCATCGAATCCGTGAGCACTGATATCGGGCTTTTACCACCGATTGAGGGAATTCCGTCCTTATTAGCATTTGCGGCAAAAACAAGTATGGTTATTACAACGGCAAAAGCGACGAAAACCCATAAGAGCACGTTGCCCGCGATGCCAAGCCACTTCTTCGCGTTTTTCATATAAATCTCCAATTTAAAGAGTATTTTAATGATACCTTAATGATATTCAATGATGTCGAATGATATCGAACGATATCTTGATATCTAATGATACTTAAATAATTATACTCCAAATGGCAATCGGTGTCAATAGGATAGGCAAATAAATATCAAAGCAGAGGCATAAAATTTGTATATTTTATATAAACGCGACAGAAAAATGTGTATAAAAAGAGCGATATTTATAGAATTCGGCCGCTGCTCGCAGGGTGCGGGAGCGCCGTTGCGCGGGCATATTCCGCCCGACACAAGACCGACGCAAGACCGACGCAAGGTCGGAAATTAGAACCGCTGCCGCCGAAGCGGCAGCGGGTTTGACTAAATACGATTTGTTTATTCGGCTGCAAAGAACTCCAAATCAATTCCCAATTGGGCTAATTTTACAGCATTAGCATTAATGCTATCCTCATCTATACCATCGTACCAAGCATATATTGCAATTTCTACAACTCCGTCACCATCGTATGCAGTGCTAAAGTTTTTAACTAAAGCCTCCTCTGTAGTAACTACACCTTTAGCGGTTTCGCTGTCAAAGTAATTATTAGTATCATTTTTATCCGCGTCAGAAAGGTCAATATTCGTTACTGTGTCGCCAATCACGAATGCAACATGCAGCGATTTATAAATATTTGAGTCTCCATAAGCTTCCCCCTCTCTGTTAAGAGCGGTAAACTTGATTCTTGCCATTAAGTCAATTTCTGTTTCATCGCTGCCTGATGCTTTAATATAAACGATATCAGTGACATAATCGTCTGCCTTTTCAAAATATGGGCTGCCAGCAAAATTATAATCATGATCTACGTCAATAGGTTCATCATTCGGTATTCCGTCTACAAAATCATAAAGCTTGCCATCATGGTTTTTGACAAGAAGTTTTCCCTCGTCTGAAAGCCTATAGAATTGCAGCTTATTATCTACCAATGTTGATGAATATGTAGCCGGGAAAATATCTGTTTTTACGACAGAATCGTCACCGTCAAGAGAACCTAAAACGACCGAACTAAAGAAATCGTCTTCATTGCCTGTTAAAGAAATTAAGAGCGAAGAAGGAACCTGCGCTGTAATGGACATACCCGTAGCACTAACCATCTTGTTCATCGAAAACCACGCGTAAGATGATGTCGAGAGAAGAACTGCCGACACCAAGAGGAGGACCAGTGCGGGAATTAATTTTTTCATGATGTTTTTCTCCTTATAAATTAATGTTAAATGTTTTTTATATGTATAAAAGCCTTGCGGCCAATAACAGTTTTACTCGGTGTCCAATATCGAAATTGTCATATCTATTTTGAACTGCCCGCCGATTATGGAGTCAACGCATTCGGGGTCGTTGCCCTCAAGCCACATAACAACCGTAAATCTTGCGATGTCGCCCGGCGCAAAATCAGATAGCTGCCGCCGAACTATCGTAACCTCGGTTTGAAAAGCCTCGGTTCCCGGCTCGGGGCCGCCGCCGTCTGCGCGGGTTTTGGCGTAGTCTGTATAGTCGCCGTTGACATAAAGCCGAACGCGCACTGCGTCGTCGACATTCTTTGTCACATTTACAATATAGAGGTGATATTCAAAGGTAACGGCCTTCTTGCCGGTATTCTTGAGGTGGAAGGTGTAGGCAAGGTAGTTGTCGCCGTTGTGAGAGCCGCTGATGCTGTCAAGGTCTGCGGGAAGGTCGGTAACAGTTATATTCGTCACATCCTCGGAGGCCTTTGAATTCAGCCTTGTTATCGGACTTGAGAATTCGGGGGTCTCGGAGAGGGCGAGCGCGTAATCAACATTGTCAAAGCGGTTTATGCTTACCGTAAAGCTCCCGAACCGATTATAGAGAATTGCCGCGATATATGTAATTGCCACAACAAGCGACAAGCAGGTTGCGGCTATCGGTAGGATTTTCATCATTATCCGGTAGCGCTTTATCTCGGAAGACGTGCGCACAAGCAGGCGGTTTCGCGGCGCGTATACACGAGACATATCAATATCCTCTCACGCCCGTAAAAACTCGGTCAACCTCGTGCGATATATCGGGCTCGGGGATATAGCTTGAGCAGTCGGAGCGGTAAAATTCCGAAATCAAATCGTTTCCGGCGGCGCCCTCGGCGACAACCTCAATCCCAAGTCCTCTTACATAGGCTACAAGCGCCGAAGCGCTCGCGGTAAGGTCGGGGTCGGCCATTTTATGGGTTACCGAACGGTCAAGAAAGACATAGTCAAAGGGGTATCCGACAAGCCGTTGAGTGGGGCAAAATTCATCGCCATAGCCCGAGAGCGCCGTCCGAACTCCCATAAAACGAAGTGCATTCAGCTCTTGCGCCACCCGCTCGCGCTCCTCATAGAGGATTTGTGACGGGAATTCAAGGCATAGACACGAATTGTCAGCAAACCCAATCTCAGAGAAATGCTCTTTAAGCAGAGCTGCCGCGCTTCCCTTCTGTAGCATTCTTGCGGGGCAGACGGCGGTGAAGTAATCAAGCTTGTGTCCGCGCTTTTTAGCTATATTTAAAATATCTGAAATCTTTGTGATGTTTGCAAGGGCAAGGTTCACGCTCTGAACCGTTCTTGTTGCCACCGGAGTGTAATCGACCGGGAGGAGAACTCCGAGCGATTGAGTATTGAGCCGACACTCGGTTCGGTAGGCCACAGTTTGGCGGGTTGATGTGCTCTTTATCGCAATTAATCTTATTTCTATCGGCTCGATGCCCGAGTTAAGTGTGGCTGCTAATAGTTCGTTTCTATCCATTTCCATACCGCCACCTCCTTATTTTGCCCTATAGAAATAAAATAGCCAGTCACAGGAAACCCTGCAACTGGCTGTCTTGTCATGTGACGAAGACCCTATAGCTTTGCGTCGCAACCTTTCGGCTGCTTTGCCAATTATTTCAATGTGGATAAATTATATCATGAAGTCAAAATGATGTCAAGTGGTTTTTTAATTTTTGTAGAGATAATAAAAATGAAGGGCAATATTCGCCCACTATTTGTGAATATATATAAAATGAGGGGGGCTTTCGATTAAAACAGGAAATATGACAGAAAAATATCTTGCATAATGCTTCTCACCCCCCCCCTTAAAAATCAGCCGGAGAGAGCGCTCTCCAATTTTTTCGTCGGCTCTTGACATCTGCCTGCTTTTGTGGTATAAATATAGAAAACTATGATCGAGTGCCGGGCGCGTCCCGGCGAGTAGGAAGCGGAGACGAACTCTCAGCGAGCGACATTTGGTGTAAGGTCGCAGTCCGCCCGCCTCTCGAATTTCGCCTCGGGAGTTCCCTGCTAAAAACAGGGCGTGTGCATCGCGTTAAGACATTATAAGGGGTGGCTTTTTGTCACAATTTGAGTGGTACCGCGGATTTTTCCGTCTCATTGATCAATGAGACGGATTTTTTATTTTATAAAGTAAGTCTGAAAATAAATCTTTCAAACCTTGAGTTCTCAGAAAGGAATGGTCATAAATATGACTGATCAAATTTTAGAATTAAAAGAAAAATTCAAGACAGAGCTTTCCTCGGTCTCAAGTGCCGCCGCCCTTGAGGAGCTCCGGGTGGCATATCTTGGTAAGAACGGCTCTGTCACCTCGCTGCTCAAGAACATGGGCAGGCTTCAGCCCGAGGAAAAAAGGCAGATGGGGCAGGCAGTAAACAAGCTGAAGGGCGAGGTTTCCGAGCTGCTCGCCACAAGGACGCGCGAGCTGTCCCTTCTTGAGCTGCAGCGGGAAATCGAGGCAATGCCCGAATTTGACGTCTCGCTCCCGCCCGCCCTTGAGAGGGGTTCATATCATCCTATAACACTTGTCGAGCGCCAGTGTGAGAGCATTTTCAGGTCAATGGGATTTGCGGTTGAGGACTATCCTGAGATTGTGAGCGATTACGAATGCTTTGAGTCGCTCAATGTTCCCAAGTTCCATCCGGCGCGTGATATGCAGGACACATATTATCTTGAAAACGGCCAGCTCCTTAAAACCCAGACCTCGGCCGCGCAAAATGCCATCCTCAAAAAATACCGAGATGCCCTGACCAAAGAGGGCAAGCCGATTCGCGCCATCTTCCCCGGGCGCTGCTTCAGAAACGAGTCGACCGATGCCTGCCACGAGAACACCTTCTTCCAGATGGAGGGGGTTATGGTCGACAAAAATATCTCTATCTCGAATTTGATTTTCTTTATGAAAACCATGCTGTCCGAAATCTTTTTGAGCGACATCCGCGTAAGGCTGCGCCCAGGCTTCTTCCCCTTTGTCGAGCCGGGCTTTGAGCTTGATATAAACTGCCTTATCTGCTCGGGCAAGGGTTGTCCGTCCTGCAAGCAGGGCGGCTGGCTTGAGCTCTGCCCCTGCGGCATGATACACCCGAATGTCCTCATCGAGGGCGGAATCGACCCCGAGGAATACACCGGCTTTGCCTTCGGCCTCGGCCTGACAAGGCTTGCTATGATGAAATATGGCATAAAGGATATACGCGATCTCAACGGCGGACTGCTTGCAAACCTCTCGCAGTTCACCGACGACCGAAATTAAAAAAGGGGTGTTTTATATATGTTAATATCAATGAATTGGATTTCCGACTTTGTTGACCTTCGGGGTCTTGACAAAGACGCCCTTATCCGCCGCTTCTCTCTCTCAGCCGCCGAAGTTGAGAATGAGATTTATTATAAGGGGCGCGACATTTGCGGCGTCGTGGTCGCTGAAATAAAGTCAGTAAAGAGGCATCCCGCCTCAGACAAGCTGCACCTCTTAAAGGTAGACGCGGGAACGGGAGAGCTTATAGACGTGGTGTGCGGTGCGCCCAATGTAGCGGTCGGCATAAGAACCGCTTTTGCAAAACTTGGCGCGCGCATCGGCGACATAACAATCGCTCCCCGCAAGCTTGCCGGTCATCTTTCAAACGGGATGTGCTGCTCTGAGCTTGAGCTTGGAATCAGCGGCGAGGGCGAGGGCATTATGGAAATCACCGATCCCGCCCCGCTCGGCACCGATATAAAAGAGCTATATGAGATTGACGACATTATATTCGAAGTTGACAACAAATCGCTGACAAACCGCCCCGACCTGTGGGGACACTACGGCATCGCCCGCGAGTTCGCAACCCTGTCAGGGCGCCGGCTCCTGCCGCTAAAGACAAAGGATCTTGCCGAATATGACAGTCTGCCCGCGGTTGACCTCAAAATCGAGGACGACGCCTGCCTGCGCTATTCCTGCCTGCGCTTTGAGAATATAAGCACGAAAATAAGCCCGGTCAATATGCGCATACGGCTTTACTATTGCGGAATGCGTTCGATAAATTTCCTCACCGATCTTACAAACTATCTCATGCTTGAGGTCGGCCAGCCCATGCACGCCTTCGACTCGCGCAGGGTTGAGAAAATCCGAATCAAGCGCTTCGCCCAGCCCTTCACCTTCAAAACACTCGACGGCGTCGAGCGCAAAATTGACAAAAACACACTTATGATCTGCAACGGCGACCATCCGGTGGCAATTGCCGGCATTATGGGCGGACTTGACTCGGAAATTGTCGACGACACGACAAGCCTAACGCTTGAGTCTGCCACCTTCGACGCGGTCTCGGTGAGAAAATCCTCAACCCGCCTCTCGCACCGCACCGATGCCTCGATGAGATATGAAAAAAGCCTTGACCCCGAGATGACTGTCACGGCCATCGGCCGCTTTGTCAAGCTGCTCACCGACACAGACCGCAGCGTGACTGTCACCTCGCGCCTGTCAGACGAGTATATCGGACGGTATGACAAGGTCGTTCTTGATTTTGACATGAGCTATGTAGACCGCTACACCGGAATCAAAATTAGCAGCGATACCATAGTCAACACGCTGAGCTCTCTCGGCTTTGGTGTGACCCTTCGAGGCGACAGATTTACTGTTGAAGTTCCGAGCTGGAGAGCGACAAAGGACGTAACCATCAAGGCCGACATAATCGAGGAAATCACGCGAATTTACGGCTACGACAATTTCGAAATCGACACAGCGACAGCTCCCCTTTATCCTGTCCGCACCGATGCCGAGAGAAGCGCTGAGGAAAAACTCAAAGACATTTTAGTCAAGCGCTTCTCGCTGCACGAGCTGCATTCCTACATCTGGGCTTATTATGACGAATACAAGAGGCTCGGAATCGAGATTGAGGACAATGTAAAAATTCAGGACGCGTCTAATCCCAATGCCGAGACAATCAGGCGCTCGATTATACCGACCCAGCTATGCCAGGTCAAGAGCAATATCTCCTACGCTTCTGATTTCGGGATATTTGAAATCGGCAGGGTGGTCGAAGGGCTTGACGAGAAAGGCCTCTGCCGCGAGAGAAAAAAACTTGCCATAACCCTGTTCAGTAAAACTCTTGATACCGAGGCGCTTTATTTCAAACTGCTAAGAATTATATCGGTTGCAGTCGACGATATACGGCACAAAAAGCTTAGTTTTGCGCCCAGAGTTGCCGGGAATTCGTATTTCCATCCAAAAAATTGCAATGCCATTATCTGCGACGGCGCAGAACTGGGTAAAATAGGCGTTCTTCACCCGAATATTCTGCGGAAGATAGACAAAAAGGCGGCGATAGTCTTTCTTGAAATCGACATACAAAATCTGGTTGATATAGAGGACGCCGGCCTGATTTACCATGAGACCTCAAAATTCCCCTCAATCGACATTGATCTTACCTTCCTGTCTGAAAAATTCGAGCCTATATCAAAGGCAATAGTTGCCTCAGGCTCCGAGCTGATAAAAAAGGTGGCCGTCATCGACAGATACCGCGACGAGAGCCACTCAAAGGTCAAATCAATCACCACCCGCCTGACCTTCTCTCACCCAAGCCGCACGCTCACCAAAGACGAGGTGATGGCCGTTGTCGATGGGATAGTCGGAGAGCTAAAGGAATCGGGGATTGAGCTTAAAATTTAAAGAAACAAGGAAATATATTCGGGAGCTTCGCATATGAAGCTCCCCTTGTATTTTTCATTAGTCTATACTTACATATACCCCAAAAGTGTGTTCATAACAATCGAAAAAAACTCGCGCACCATGTAGTGCAAAATCAATATGTTGCGATAGGGCGCCGCGATGCCCGCGGCCTCAGAAATTCCCGCCCGTCGAGCAATTCTCACCGCCCGCCAAACATGAAAATTGTTAGTCACAATCCCGATTTTAATGCTCTCACCCTCTCGGGCATCGGCTTCCCCGCCCTCCCCCAAGAGGGCTTCTATTATCTTAAGACTAAAGGAAATGTTCTCGGTTGTCGAGGTCGAGCGCTCCTCCATAACTATGCGTGAGCTATCAATCCCGAGCGAGATAAGTTCGCGGCGCATACATTCCGCCTCGCTTATATCCTCACCCGCTCCCTGCCCGCCCGACACCACCGCGAGCGTGTCGGGATTCTCAATTAAGTATTCGTGCGCCCGCTCAATTCTCCAGCGCAGCGCCGAGGAAGGTACAGTGCCGCTCACATGAGCACCGAGGACTATTATATAGTCAAGTCCGGCCTCCCCGTCCGAACTCATACCCGAGGCGACAAAGCATTCGATAACGGTAAAAAAGCAAAAAAAGAGAGCGAGAAAGAGTGCAACGGCGCACCGGAGCCATTTGATTTTCCTAAGCTGGCCAAAAGGCGGCCGCCCCGATATCCATAGATATAAGATGAAGAAAAAAAGCGAAGCTAAAGGCCAAATCCAAAGCTCGGCGATCCCGGCTCTCGCCACGGCGCAGCAGACAACCCAGTAGAGAAGCGAGGTGGCGGCGGCGGCAATCATGAGAATCGCGGCAACTTTATAAAACACCCACCGAGCGCCCTCTCTCCTTGACGAGCCAGCCCGGCCTGCCAAACTGTCGGGTCGGGTTTTACCTCTGTCATCAGCGCCCATTCCGGACTTTATGATTTCTTTAGCGCGGCCGAGGGCGTCGATAATTTTATTTTTTAGTTTTTCAAAACAAGCTTTTATCTTTATAAGTATTCTCATTACAAACCTCCTCTCTCGCCTCTGCGACATTCGTCTCTGGTTTTGTCCATGCACTACTACCCCTCCGTTGCGACATCGCAGCTTTCTTCGAAAGCTGCCAACGTGCATATTATATCATAGTCGCAAGTGAATTTCTCCCATTCGCTCACACGCCGTTGCGACATCGCAGCTTTCTTCGAAAGCTGCCAACGTGCATATTATATCATAAAATAAACATATTTGTAATATAACCCAAAATAAAATGGCAGAGTGTAAAATGAAGTTGCACTAAAAAAATAGTCCAAAGTAGCGATTCTGTGTTAGAATTGATTTGTGAAACCACAATTCGAAAGGATCAGCTACTATGGACAAACAAAATTATACCACAGA
>JBNRMS010000020.1:0-17455 GCA_050309735.1 Eubacteriales bacterium | reverse complement strand
TCTGTGGTATAATTTTGTTTGTCCATAGTAGCTGATCCTTTCGAATTGTGGTTTCACAAATCAATTCTAACACAGAATCGCTACTTTGGACTATTTTTTTAGTGCAACTTCATTTTACACTCTGCCTGTAAAATAGTTTTATAAACAAACTAAAAAATACGAAAGGCTGATGAAGATGATAAAATATTTGATAGGAGCGATTGCGGGCGGCGCGCTTGGTTATTTTGTGCTTTACAGACTAATCGGTTGTACGTCGGGCGGCTGCGCCATAACGGCAAACCCATATATATCAACAATTTACGGTATAATATTAGGACTGCTCGTTGCCGGAATGATAGGCCTACCCTCAAAATACAAAGACGCAGAGCAACCGGGCGATTCGCAGACAAGCCTCTTGAGCGAATCTGAAAAGTCCGAAGGAGCCGTTTATAAAAAGCTGACGGCAAAGCAGGCAAAGGCGAGAATCGACAGCGGCGACGAGCTGATAATCCTTGACGTGCGAACAGAGGCCGAATATGCGGCCGAGCATATAGAGGGCGCAATTTTAATACCCAACGAAACTATAGCCGATAAAATGCCAAACGACCTCCCCGACCTTGACGCCGAAATACTTATCTACTGCCGCTCGGGGAACAGAAGCGCCCAGGCCGCCCGCAAGCTTATCGCCATCGGATACACCAATGTCTATGACTTCGGCGGAATCATCGACTGGCCGTACGACACAATTAAGGGGTCATAAAAACTACCCTCTATCTCCGATCCCGAGGCTCACGAGAGGGTCGGCGCACCATGCTTCAAATCAGACACGCCAAATGCCCGACGGCTTTTGAAGTGGTTGGGGGAACTTTTTTCAAAAAAAGTTCCCCCGTCGTGTTGTCCGCTGAAATTATATCATAGTCGCAAGTGAATCTCTCCCATGCGTTAGCTCACTTTTGCGACATCGCAGCCGTCGGAGAAGGCCGCCAATGTGTATCTTATATCACTTCGCACTCAAGCCCGGAGAGCTCGGCGAAATATTTTATCTGCTCGATTGTGGCCCTGTAAACCAGGACGCTGTGGTGAGTTGCCCCGGCTCGGCTGAGCGCCTCAAGGAAGGGGCCGACAGGTATGCTCGGCTTCATCCAGCCCCTGACCTTCACTTCAAAATTATCGCCATCCTCAGAGGTCTGCTGCATCTCGACCGGTGAAGCAATCATTCTGAAGCCGTCGACCCCTCTGTATATGTTTGCATAAATAGCGCTGCCGGCACGATAGCAACCGTATGACACAACAGGATTCTCGGCATCCCCGAAAATAAAATTGATTTCCTTCATTCCCGCCCGCCCTCTTATCAGCCTTGGGTTATACTCTCCCATGTGGCTGAGCAAAAGGCTATCGCCCTTCCAGTCAGGGCAGAATATCTCAACAAAGGCGGTATCGGGAAAGCCGCGCATGAGTGCGCCGACAAAAGAGGCGGTCAGAACATCTCCCTCGCCCGCATAGCCGATGCCGCGCGCCATAGCCTTGCAGGCCTCCATAAAGGGCATCACAGAAAGGCCGGTATCGGGGCTTATCCTCCTGAAGTTGGCGGTGAAGGCGGCAAGATTATGCTTTTCAATCCATTTGCGGGTTGCAAGACAGTTTTTCACCGTCCTCATATGAACCGCCCGGTTGATCTCTTCTATCTCGTAGCAATTCTCCCGATCAAGCGCCATCTCGCGCTCGGTCTCCTCATCGCTTATCTCTCGCATAAGAGAGGCAAGCTCGCCCGACTCGGGATATACCACACTAACGCCGAAGCGCTTATGCAACTCCTCGTCGCTGATAAGAAAGTCTCCCATCCCGTCAAAGCTTCCGCCAAGGCTTCCGACGCGGCTGCCGGGAAGAGCGCGCGCCGCGGCTGCGGCGCGCACAAATCCCGCTGCCCGCGCCAAAAGGTCTGATTCGGAATAATGCCCCGCTGCGATTGCAAATTTTTTCCCATGTCGCAAAAGCAGATTGCACATATCCATCACCCCGTGTATACCGTGGCAATAGCTGATCTCTGCCGGATCCTGACCGGGGCCGAAATCGTATGTTTCGGTAGTGTCAAGCACAACTATCGGCAGATGCGTCGCGCTCAGCGCTCCGATGCTCTCAAGCGAGGGCGAATAAGCGGCGTGCCATGTCACAATGCAGTCGGCACCCGCGCGCTCAAAGGAGGCAACCGCTTCTTTGAATTCGGGCTCAATCCGGCAGAACTCTGAGCGAACAACCTCAAAATCGAGCGCCTCAAATTCAAGAGCAAGTTTCTCATAAAAGGATGTCAGCCTCGGGCGCGCCTTCGCGCCCGAGCCTATGTCATCGTAAAGCTTTATATACAAAGGAAGAAATCCGATTTTTATCTTTTTCATATGTCACCTTTAAAGCTCAATATTGAAGTAGGACGACGCGTTTTTATACATTATATCGTTTATCTCTCCGCGGCTCAGCGAGAGTTTTTCAGCCGCGCGCTTGAAGGCGAGCAGCTCCTCGTATATGAAAAGAGTGATATCACTCTCGTCGGTCTCGCGCATGTTTTTGTCGTCTGATATGTCGCCGTAAAGTCCGCGCGGCACAATATTGACATAATTCCCACCCTCGCAAACACGGTACATCCTCATCTTCGTAAAGGGCATATCCGACCCGAACATCAGCCTGTTTGTTCCAACCGCCTCAATGCACTTTTCAATAGCAAGATCAAGCGTGGTCGCCGAAAAATCAAAGCGCAAATGCCGCGTGTGCTTAAGCGCTTCAAAGGCGTCTCCGATATCCTCGGGGGTGTAAGCCCGGCCGATGTGTGCGATTATCACCTTAGCGCAGGGGTATCTCTCGTCTATCTCGATCATCTGTGCGATATTTATCGGGTCGCGCAGCCGGAGCGAGCGCGGAATGTGAAGCATAACCACCCCCCCTATCTCGTTCATAAAAGCAAGCTGTTCATGCGTTAAAAAATCAAAGATTCTCAGCTCTGAGGCAGGGATATAGGGGGGCGAATTGTTCTGATAGGGTTTTATGCCGACAAATCCGCTGTCAAGCGCCTTTTTTATCTCGCCGGGCGTGGTATCCCAATTGGTGCATAAAAGAGCGCGATTGCCATGCTCCAAAACGCATTTTTGAACATAATCATTGACAATATCAAGCTGGCAGGAGGGCGAGCCGAAAATCACCTTCCCCACCTTCTTGTCCGGGAAAAGCTGCCTGAATGATTCCTCCATATCCTCATATGTCTGGGATGACGCGACAATAGATGTCCACCTTACACATCCCTTCTGCGCCGGTTTTCTTGTTCCCGGCTCCCAGAGGTGAGTATGGACGTCGATAAATTTTTCCGGCAGGAAATCGGCAAGCTGCTCGCCGTAAACCCTCTTATCGTAATCGGTTATATTAACTCCGAACATATAAATTCCCCCTCCAAAATCAAAGTGTGCGCCCCGCTCGGAAACGCATGAATTTTTCTATATAGAAATCGATTATCTCGGCATCCCCGACAGCAAGGGGGATTTTTTTCACCCATTTTGCTGCGCAGTCCTCATATCCCAAAAAGGCAGATGAGCCAACCGCGGCTATCATCGCGGCTCCGAGCGCTGGAGTGTCGGGTTCTTTGGTTATCATAACCTCGTTTTCGCATATATGCCCGACAAGAGAACTCCAAAGCTTGCTCCGAGCCGCTCCGCCCGACATTGTGAGCGTGCGGTCAACCGCCATTCGCTCATCGCGAAAAGCCTCAAGCGCAAGCTTTACTTCAAAAGCCGCACCTTCCATAAAGGCAAGCGCGCGCTCGTATATATCATATTGCTCTGCCTGCTTGGTAGGCGACAGCGCCCCATTCGGGCAGGGATAAATCAGCAGTTCCCGGGCAGCCCGTCGCCGAGAGGCACAGCCCGCGTCAAGCTCAAAGAGCGACAGCCCTTCGCGCCGGGCAAAATTCTCAAGCTCACCTCCGATGCCGCCAATCGACGTCATCGCGCCGAAAAGCCCTCTTATCGGATGAATTCCGGGCGCTATATATCTCTTATTAAAATTAAGCGAGTCGATAACACCGAAGATTACCCACGCGGTTCCGGTTGCCAGCAGCAGCTCGCCCGGAGCAATAACGCCGCTCCCGAGCGAGGCACAATACTGGTCATGTGCGCCGTTGTAAACCCTCACGTCGCCCGGCAGACCCAGCTCAAGCGCCGCCTCGGAGCAAAGGGAGCCAAGCTCAACTCCGCTCGGCAAAACACGGGGCAGTCTGTCCTCGCAGACGCCGATATATGAAAGCATCTCGGCATTCCAGCGCTGCTTTGAAATATCATAAAGCCGCGTTATCGCCGCCCCAGACGGGTCTGAGACAGCCATTTTTGTAAGCTTGTAGTTAATGTAATCGCCCGTGGTTGCAAAGATAGCGGCGCTGCCAAAGGCCGTGGGATTGTTTCTCTTGAGCCAGAGCAGCTTTGCGGCGCAGTCTGCCGGAGAGGTGCGCCAGCCGCAGGAGCCATAAACCCTCTCTCCGAACTCACCGCATATCTCGGCCGCCTCGGCTGTGCTGCGGCGATCCATCCAGGTCATCGCTCTTGTCAGCGGGTTAAAATCGCCATCAAGAGCAAGAATGCTCCCGCCCTGCGCCGAGACGCTCATTGCCGCAACCTCATCCGTATTCTCAAGGACTGATACCGCCTCGCGCACCGCGGCCACCGCCGAGCCCCACCAGTCATCGGCCGATTGTGTGGAGTTGCAGCCCTCAGCCTCGGTGGGATAGGCCTTTTTCCCCCTCCCGAGAATATTCCCCTCCTTATCGACAACCACCGCTTTGACCGAAGTGCTGCCGATATCAAGCCCAAGGTAAACCATGCTAATCCTCCAGGAGCTGCTCAAGTATGCCGAGCAGCCTGTCTATCACCGCCTCGGTAGCAATAATCGGGGGCTTGAAAAGCACCGCCGGAACACAATTTGCTTTGTAAAGCTGGGCGCTTGCGTCGACACACTTCTCGTTGAGCGCCGCGGCAAATCGCGCCGCCTCATCCACAGTGCTGAAGTGCAGCGCCGCCAAGTGTCCCTTGCCCGAGGCGGCGACAACCCTTCCGGGATACTTCGCCGCAAGCGCCAACAATCCGTCCTCAAATCTATTGCCTATTCGCTCTATCTCCGCGCCGTTCTCACGCGAGAAAATCATTGTAATAAGGTATGAGAGCGAGGCGAGCTCCTCCTGCCCGTTGGTCACAAGCGCGCCGAACTGATTGAGATTATCGTATTCGGCCGTTGTTATTATCTTGCTCGCCGGATATTCGCCGCCGGGAAAGCCCTTGCCTATCACGACAAAGTTGGGCGAGAGCCGGTATTTTCGGAAGAGGAACATTTCGTCATACCACATACAAGACTGAATCTCATCAACAAGGGTGGGCGTGTCATACTCGGCGGATATGCGATAGGCTTCTCTGAGAAATTCCTCGGTAAGGCGCACGCCGCCGTAGTTCATAAGAATTATTTCATGCAAAAAGCCTGCCGTTTTATATCTGCCTGTGTTGTATTCACTCATCTTCTCTGAAAAATCAGAGATATCGTTTATAGCAACAGGGACCACGCGGTAAATCCCCGCCTGCTCGGCAAGTGCCGAGAAGGAACTCCAAAGCCCCCTGAAGGTCTGGGTTAGCACGGTGGTGCCGTGATAATTGCCGGTTGGCCCGCCTGAATTGTCGGCAATCACAAGGAAAACCGGGGTTTTGCCCTCATATTTAGGCCGGGGCAGCTCGGGAGAGAGGCGATAGAAGCGCGAGAGCATCATTTTAACGCCCGCCTCAACCGCCAGCGAGCCTGTTTCAAGGTTTATAACCCGATTTAGCAGCTTGGGCTTGTGAGATGCAATAATTCGGTCGGCTGCTGCCTCGTCCTCCCAGTCAATCCCGTTGACGCTCTGCACAAGGCGGCGCTCGCAAAGCCTTGTTATATATCCGCGCGTATTGTTGTGGGTTGCATTTGGTATGCCCAGCCGACGCGCCTTCTCGATTAGACGGTAGCCGCCGAAATTATGGCCGAGCGAAGCATGATAGTGTTCGCTTTTGCCGAGCAGGTAGAGCCGCCCGTCCTCGCCGACGCGGAAACATCCAAAGCCTGCCAGCGGCGAGGCGCTTTTGTTTCCCGCCTTCCTGTACGAGTCGGTCGGGGCTCCGTCGTTGTTATTTTCAAAGTGTGCAGTCAGGCTCTCGCCCACCCTTCCGGCGAGGGCGTCGCCTCTCTCTCTGTCGATCGCCGGAAAAAAGTCTACCTTCTCACCGGCAATTTCTCTTGCCTCGGCGCTCTCAATAAAACCGAGCGCACCTGCCGCCGCCGCGACACTCGCGGCATATTCGCTCCCGGCAATATCCGAGAGCGACATACTGATATTTTTAAACATCGCAAAGACCATTCCTTTCTGCGTAACATGAGAATTGTGCAGGCTTATCATCTGCCGGGCCGCATCCCCAAAAAGGGCGGTGACTACACAAAACTCACTGTTTGAAGGATAAATCCTTCAAACAAAATCTCAATACTCAATTTCAACAGCCCGCGCCTCACTGTGCGAGATTAGCGCCGCCGTGAGCAGCTTGTGAGAGAGCACCGTTTCCTCGGGCCTTATGCAGCCGAAGGCAACGTCTATCCCTGACAGCTCGCAGATGAAAGTAGCCCACATCTGCAAAATCGAATCTGTAAAACCAAATTCAAATATATCTCCGGTTATCGTCGGTATCATCGGCTTATATCCGACATTCACGCGGCACCACGCCTGCTCCCTGCCATGTGCCTCTGTGTAGTAAAAGGCGTTCGGATCATTTGTTGTAAAGCGCGCCGAGGCCGAGAGCCCCATCACCTCAATCCGCCATTCGTTAGTAGAACCGGGCGAGATGCGCTTTGTTTCAAGCACCATTGGGAAAAGGCCGCCGTCCTTGTCGCGAACGTCGCAGGTAAGAGTTGCGTTATCCCAGGTCAGGCAGGGGGCGACACCGCCGCTGCCGTCGGGACGCTCGCATATGATTTTTGATAGGCTCGCATAGACATTCAGCGGCCTCCAACCCACCCTGAAGGGTATATGCTGCGTGTGCAGGCCGAGGTCGCCCATGCAACCGTATTCGCCGTTGATTTCAACGCGGCGCTTCCAGTTTATCGGCTTATTAACGTCGATATCGCTCGAATGGCAAAATCCCGAGCGAACCTCTATAAGCTTGCCGAAGCGGTCCTCATTTATCCATCTTATCAGCTCCTGGCAGGCCGGAAAATAGGGAAACTCGCCCGAACACCTGACTATCACCCCCGGATTCTTTCTCACCGCCTCCATAATCTTATCGTTTGCGGCCTTGTCTATGCCAAAGGGTTTCTCGCCGAGCAGGTGCTTGCCCGAATTTATTATATCAATGTAAAACTTCGCATGCAAATTATGCGGTATGGCGCAATAAATGGCGTCAATATCGTCTTTTTCGAGCAGATCAAGATAGTCGTCGGTGCTGTATTTGACCGAGGGGAAGCTTTTTGTAAACCACTCGCGCGCCGCCGGGTTGACGTCGCACACCCCGACTATCATGGGGCGCGGAATATCGGCCTTGATATGGCACCAGCGCGCCGAGGCCGACGCAAACTCGCGCCCCATAAGGCCGCAGCCTATCACGGCAAAACGTATTATTTTATCTGACATTTTTATGATAACACCTTTCTGTTAACCAAGATTCATGACAACTCGGCAATGCCGATTTGCCGCCGTAATATTACGGCGGCAAACTTGATATCCGACATAAAAGAATTTTTTCAAACCCTTCTTTTTTTCGTCTTTCTGCTGTTATAGGGCAGGGTGTTGGGGGTATCGGCTGACGGGAAGGGCGTTAAGTGATCGTTCTCCCACTTCACCCTTGCGCTCTCCTTTTTAAAATCCGGGATAGCAAAGCGCTTTGAGCCCGCAAGCACGCTGCGCCAGCCAAGAATCGCCACCGCCGACATCGCCGTTGCGCGGTAAACATCAAGCTCATTATTCTTGCCCTCTCGCACAGCGTCGATGAATTCTTTCACAACCCAATAATCGCCGCCGCCGTGTCCGGCAGAGTTAGCCTTCTCGGCGTCGCTCGCCCACTCGGCCTCGTATATCTGAGATACCTCTCCCTCCATTTTAGGTGCCCAATCGTTATAAACCAGTCTAACCTGCTTTCCCGAACCTCGCACAGTCTCAACTCCGCCTAAAGGCCCGCTAACACGATACCAATTCCCCTTAGGCGCGATGCTCGACGAACCGTTCACCCGGAAAACCGCGCCGTTATCCATCGAGAGCAGCATAACGCCAACGCTATCGGTCTTCATTTTCTTATACTGTATAATATTCTCCTCTGTGTCGGGTGCCGCCATGCCGACAACATATTTAGGCATTGTTCCCGTGATATACATCAGGGGCGCCAGCGCGTGAGAGCTGTAATATGTAACCGGCAGATATCTTCTCCAATGATATTCGCCGTGAACCTCGGGATTATTGTATTTCCAGCTATCCTTGGGGCTCATCGGGTGGATATATTCGCCCTCGGCAAACATAACAGGTCCGAGCGTTCCGCCCTCGTATATTCGCTTCATCTCAAGGCAGCCCCGCGAGAAGGGGTAGTTTTCGGCCAGCATATAGACCCGACCGCTCTTCTCAACCGCGCGACAAAGGGCAACGCAGAGCGCCATTGTTGAGGCCGCCATAGTCTCACTGAAAACATCTATTCCGCGCTCAAGAGCTTTTATGGCATATTGAGCGTGTTCGTGGAAATAATTGCAGAGCATAAGGGCGTCAAACTTACCCGAATCAATAAATTCATCGAAATTGTCATAGAGCGCAACCTCACCCTCGCAATGTTTTTTTGCTTCTTCAATCCGGTCAGGCATTTTGTCGCAGAGGGCGGTGACATATGCACCATCAATTTGCTTGAGTGCTTTCATATACGCTCTGCCGCGCCAGGCTCCGAAAACGCCTACCCTAATTTCTTTATCCATAATAAAACCCACTCCTTAATTTAAAATTACAGGGAGCACAAACCCGCTGCGGCGTCCGCGCCCTGATTTGTATTAGTCAAGTTCCTTTATCTTGTCGTATAAATCGGCCAGCTTTTTATCAATAATTTTTTTATTGGCCGCCCATGTCGAGGAGAGATTGCCCGAATTATATCCCGCGTGGAGAACCGAAACAACATCGGTATTATAGGGCTCGGAGAGATCATACATGATTGAAGCCTTTACAAGGTCAAGTATATTTGAGGCCGTCTCCTCCTGCACCCTCTTTGTTTTTATTGTAACTTCATAAAATGCAGGCATAACTGTTTTGCTCGATTGATACGACCAATACTCCATTATAACGCCCAGTCTGTCATAATCCATATTGCAATTCGGAATCGCCCAAATCAATGAATATTTGTCCATCTTATGATAATAGTTCTCTTGATTCTCGTCATACTTAGGGTTTGGCAACACGCCGTAGTCCGACTTCATATTTTTAAATTGCTCGGCTATTGCCATATTCCCCTGAATCATCAGAAAATGATCTCCGGCGAAAAGTGACCGACCATAATCATATATATTTGCGTGACCCGTAGTGTCGGCGCCTCCGGCGGCGACGGCGTAGGTTATTGTATTATTATTGTTGCGAAGAGCGTTTGAAACATTTGTCATGATTGTCTGTGTTTTTTCGCTGTAGGCGTTAGTTGTGAGTGTGCCGTCGGAATTTTTATCGGTGTTTCTTATCCCACAGCCTACAAGCAGGTGCATGATATTCCCGTTTCCCGAACCCTCCTCAACTAAAAGGCCGTATGTATCCTGACCGTCCCAGATACCGTCGCCGTTTTCTGTTGAAACAGAGCTGACCATGCCAAGGAATCTCTCAAGCGTCCATTTATTATCCTTCACAAGATCATACGGGTTCCCAAGGTTATAGTCGTTGACCAGTTGTTTATTGAAGTAAAAGAACCGCGCACCGGCAAGATTGCTAACGCTGACATCGTTTGCCATGAAAAAGAGCTTTCCTGCAATCTCATAGCCCTCGGCGGCGTTTGAATCCCAGTAATTCCGCGAATAATCTACATTCTCAAGATCTAAAAAATTATAAAAATGTCCCTCCTGAGCAAGCGAGCCGAGATAAGAGCGCCTGTCGAGTATAATATCGTAGCCAACGTCGCCCGAGGTGATATCGGTGCGGACGGTTTCATAGGGATTGCTTGTTTCAAGGGTTTTTATAATAATTTTATATTTTTCTTCAACGGCCGAGTTCCGATTGAACACAGCTTCGGACATAGTGTCAATAACATTGTCGCTGTCTATGTAAAATCCGGGGTATGAGGCCGCCGTGGAGCTGCGCGAATAAACAACAAATTCACTGTTACCGTAATCGGCTTCTACGAACTCTGGAATAACCTCGCCCAAGGTAACCTCGGCCTGGCTTGTCGCGGCAGCCGGCGCGGTTGTGTCACTTCCGCTCTCGCCGCCGGCGCAGCCGACAGTTACGACAAGCATCAAAAGGGTTAGAATGAGGGCGGCTGTTCTGATTTTCATACTCTGTCCTCGCTTTCCTTTTTTATGACTACTATGGCTCCGCCGGCAACAAAGATTGCCGCAAAACCGGCAGCTGCGCTGCTTGCGCAGCCCTTATCGTCCTTTCCGGCCGTCGTCTGGGCAACCGGAAGAGTGTCTGTTTCATCGGTTCCTTGAGTGTCAGCCGGTTTCTCGATGGTAGGATTCTCGGTTGTCGCGGGAGCTTGGGTTGTCGGTTTCTCGGTTGTTGCCGGGGCTTCGGTCGTCTCCTCGACCTCGACCAGGCCGATTATCTCAATCTCGGAAATGCGGAAATAATGCGTATTTGCGTTTGGGGTTTGTTCGTATTTTGCAAGCTCGTCGGTGTGCAGGCAACGGGGCTGAGAAAGTCCAAACAGTATGTAACCGGCGCTGATTTCATTAAAATCACCCGATATCATGACGGTTTCAAGTCCGTCCTCGTTATAGGTTTCAAATTTCCTGCCGCAATAAATTTCGGCCTCGGAAAAAACCTTTGTCCAGCTTCCGGCGGCACCCGTTTCGCTCACCCATATGTCAAATCCGTCGATATTACTCGATGAACTGGGAAGGCAGCCGAAAAAGTTTATTTGGCTCACAGGATATACCTTATCGAGCGCCACTGTGAAAACGCAGAGATAATCGCTGTCGGCGGCGTCGGTCTGACCGTATATATTATATCTCACGACAGACTCGCTCCTTGCATCGGCAGCACTTGCGGCGAATTTGAAGTCACAATATGTTGCCGAGATGTCGGCGTTGTATGACCGGAGGCCATCCCACATATGGTCGGGCACAAACTTGCTGTTTGAAATCAAGCCATAGTAGTCGACCAAGGTGGCATCGCTCATTACGTTGACCTTTTCCATCGCCGCTGAGGCGGGCAAAATCACTAAAAACAGAATAAATATAACTGTCAGAGCCGATATAACCTTCTTCATTCTTCCCTCCAATAATTTAAATGTAAATTTAATGGAATTCGCACTTATATTTTATACCATTGCCCTCGCCTTGTCAATAATAATTGCTCTTTTCCTTCAATTAATGTGATTGTTTTCTTCATTGACATTGCATACAAGCTCAATAAAGGAAATAAAACGGTCTTAAATGATCTTATTTCAGTCAATCCTTGACTATTTATTGGTAATATGATAATATTACCATCAATAAGGTCAAGGTAAGGTGGATATCTATGAAAAACAGCGAAACAAGAAAACAAAGCGTGCTTCAGGCGCTTCGCGCCTCAAAAAGACTGACGGTGAGGGAAACTATGAATGCTCTGGGCGTGTCTGAATCAACGGTCAGACGCATTTATTTGCAGCTAGAGAAGGACGGTCTTGCCGTTCGAACACACGGCGGAATTTGTTATAATGCGGCCGAGCCCGGATCAAGCGAATACTCCTTTGAACTGACCGAGCTGCTCAACCCCGAGAAGAAGGCTAAAATCGGAAGAGCAGCTCTGAAATTCATTAAGTCGGGCGACATCATATTTCTTGATTCGGGCACCACGGTCACCTCGCTTTGCTCGGAGCTCGACCGCCTGTTCACAGAGGGAGACGAGAACTCAACTCCCTCCCCCTCCGAACTCAAGCAAATATACAGCAACGTTACAATTTTCACTAATTCCTTCGCAAATCTAAATATATTGAAAAAGCACATGAAGGTATATCTTATCGGGGGCGAATACCGCGAGGCGCGGCGCGACTTTTGCGGTTATCTCACAGAAGAGGTTATTAAAAACCTTCGTTTCACCAAGTGCTTTGTCGGAGCCGACGGTTATAGTATTGACGCCGGCGTGCTTGCGTCGGATTTTGACACCGCTCGGATAAACAGGCTTGTCGTGCAGAACTCGGTGTTCAGCATACTCCTTGCCGACTCAACTAAGTATGGCAAGAGCGCGGTTGCCCGCTATGCACCGGTCTCGGCGATAAATTGCGTTATCAGCGACGCGGGGTTACCTGTTGATATCCGCTCGCAGCTAACCTCAAGCGGGGTTGACCTTATCGCAACCTGACAGCCCCGCTCCATTTCCCGGGAAATTACTTCTTCTGGGGCGGATTATGCAAATCGGAGCGCAAGAATTTCATCGCGCGCTCAACGGCGTCCTTCGAGTCATGCCAAGGCTCGCCCTCATAGCGATAATCGAATTTTTTGCAGAACCAGTCGATATCGGCTCGGAGTTTATCAAAATAAGGCTCAACAACACCGGCACAGGCCTTGACAAAGGTGGGATACTTTTTCTTATTCAGTCGGGATTTTCCGCACTCAAGCAGCAGCCTGTAGTGAGGCAGGCAAAAATAGGGCTGCGACGAAAGCTTCTCAGGAAAAGCTTCGTCGCTCTCCCAGAGAAAAACAATTGTCTTTAGCATATTTTCAAAATAAAATTCTATCCGCCGGCAGACATAGCAGCTACATTCAAGCGCATAAATCCGGCGGGAGGCGCGCGCGCCCGGATCGCCAAAGAGGGCACCGGTCGAGGTTTCCTCGCGCAACTCGTTAAGATGGCTCTGGAGCGTGAGCGCCATGCCGAGCCGGTTTTTGCGGGTAAACATCATGTCATAGTGGGTTCGGCAGAAGCCTTCTTTGTTTGTTTGAATGCGTACATCAGGCTCCATCATCGACGCGCCGAGTATCAAATCAAGCTCGTTGTCCTCGAGCATATTGTAAAGCGCGCAGACGGGACAGCCAAGCGCGGGGGTCTCGGCCGAGGCGCTAAAAGCCTCGTTGACCGGTATTGTGTAAATTTGTTCCATGATGCTCCTTTCATTACGCGGACTATTGAAAACGGGGCAGGATTAATGTATAATATAGTCGCAAGTCAAGCTCTCACATGCCTTTCATCGCTTTTGCGACATCGCAGGTTTCCCCTAAAACTGCCAATGTGTATATTATACCATAAATGAACACTACTTCAAGCATTAAATCATATTTATTAAAAACGGAGCGTTTATGCCGATTAAAAATACATTCACCGCCCCTTCCGGCACGAAAATCGAATATGTAAGGCTCGACCGAATAACCGATTTTGACGTCAAAAAAACCTTCGACTGCGGGCAGTGCTTCCGCTTCGAGCCTGTAGAAAATTCGCGGCACGAGCGAGAATACGCAGGTGTTGCGCGCGGAAAACTGATATCAATCGGGCAGGATGGCGACACACTTTACATATACAACACAAATGAGCACGAATTTGAGCATATCTGGCGCAGATATCTGGCGCTTGACACCGATTACGGCGAGATTGCCGACAACATCCTCTCGCTCTCCGACAACCCAGCCCTCAAGAAGGCTATGAGCGTCGGCCGGGGAATCCGAATTCTCGCGCAGGAGCCATGGGAGACAATCTGCTCCTTTATTATATCACAGAACAACAATATACCTCGAATTAAAAAGATTATAAACTCGCTGTCCTCCCGGTTTGGCGAGCCGGTCGATGCCGCGGGAATGGAGGAACACGGCGCAAACGATTACGCCCGACTACACTCCTTCCCGTCAGCCAAAGCGATAGTCACAGCCGGGGTCGACCTACTATACGAGCTTAAAACAGGATTTCGCGCAAAATATATAATTGACGCCGCTCAGCGAAGCGCCGACGGTCGCCTTGACTACGAATTTCTCGCCTCAAATCCCGATACCGATGCCTGCGCCGAGCACCTTAAAACCGTCAAGGGAATCGGCGACAAGGTCGCCGCCTGCGCCCTCCTTTTCGGATTCGGAAAGCTTGATGCCTTCCCTGTCGATGTCTGGATAAAGCGTGTTCTTGCAAAATATTTCCCCCCCTCCTTCGACAAAAATTCGCTCGGCCCCTATGCTGGCATCGCTCAGCAATACCTTTTCTATTATGAACGCTGGCTGGGCGGTGGAATTTTTTAACAGCGGGAAGCGCAATAATGCCAAAAAAAACAAACATTCAGCAAATTCGCCAAACAAATAACTCAACAAGGAATATAATTAATCTATGCTCGACCTGCTCGAAATGCAAAAATACTTTATTCTCCGCCATCTTGCCGCCGGTGACATTGCCGTCGACTTCACAATGGGCAACGGACACGACACCGAATTTCTCTGCCGCACGGTCGGCGAGGGCGGCCGCGTCTATGCCTTTGATATTCAAGAGGAAGCGATAAAATCAACCCGAGCGCGCCTTACCGCATCGGACTGTCCCGATGTTTTCACGCTTATACATGACTCGCACCATAATATAAAAAATTATGTGAGCGAGCCGATAAAGGCCGGAATGTTCAATCTCGGATGGCTGCCCGGCGGCGACAAAAGCGTCACCACCCTCCGGGAAACTACGCTCCCCGCCCTTGAAGCCTGCCTTGAGCTGCTTGAGCCCGACGGTGTTGTCACAATTGCGATATATCCGGGACACAGAGAGGGAGAAGCCGAGGGAGAACTGATCCGCGAGTATCTCTCAACCCTACCGCGCTGGCGAATATGTGCCACAGAGCTGAGAATTGTCAACTCACCCTCCTCCCCGTATTTTTTTGTTGTTGAAAAAAAGAAAGCCCCGGGCAGAAAGGCCATAAAAACAAGGAACGGTCAATTAAATGAATAATAATAACCAGCCTCGCCGCCGTAATGTCTACCCCGGCGCACGCAAAAAAATGCCGGCCTCCTCGGATAATAATACGCAAAACTCCCAGGTAACCGAGGGCGCGAGAAAGGCGCCAAAAACAATATCGCCCCGGGAAGGCGCACGACCTGAGAAAAATCAAAGCCCACAGACCCCAAAAGCCGGCCGGCCGCGACCGATAAACCCCATCGAAGCGGCCCGGCGCAAAAAAGAAAAGAAGCTTCTTGCATATATCGCCGCCGCCCTGCTGCTTTTATTGGCAATAGTCACAGCATTTGCCGCAAGAGCCCTTGGAATACGCGAGAACAAAAACGATTTTACGATTGTTATGGGCTCTAAAGTCAAAGTGGCATATACTGATATCGTAAGAGACGGTAGCCTTTACTTAAACGCCGCAAGCCTGGCCTTTTTTTGCGACATGACAATTTCGGGCAGCTACGACGAGCTGAAGCTCAGCTCGGATTCGGGCGCATACGCAATCTTTGTTCCAGGCAGTAAAGAGGCCGATGTCAACGGCACACACCTCACAATGCCCGCCCCGGCCATACTTGAGGGCAACACACTCTGGCTGCCATGTGACTTTGTAAGTTCTACCTTTGTCGGCTTGAGTATCACCGTCGACCGCACAGTCAATAAAATCACGATTGAGCGCACAAAGCTTGAGGGAAGCACCTCCGAGAAGCCGATTTATGCAGACATAACCTTCACAGTCTCAGGCCTTCCCGCCGGCGCAAAAGACAAGATACTTGAAGAGATAAAAGGATATACCTTCCTGACAGATATCAGCGCATATTCAGAATACCTCAATCCCGAGGACGACAGCCGCTATCTTCTGCTCGTAAACAAAGCCTCGGCAAACTCGCTACCCGAGAATTATATCCCCTCCCCGCTTGCCAAAATCAGCAACTCATTAACCCTTTATGGTGGCGAGATTGAGCTTGAGGCGGGAGCCGAGAGAGCGCTGACTGCCATGTTTGCCGAGATGCGAGTGGCCGGATTTGCTGACATTTTTGTATCAAGCGGCTACCGCTCGTGGGCAAAGCAATCGGTGCTATTTAACACTTATGTCAGCCGGGAGATGGAGGCCGACAAATCGCTCACAATAGGGGAGGCCACCGAGAAGGTCAAAACATATTCAGCAGTTGCCGGCACGAGCGAACATCAGAGCGGCCTTTGCGTTGACCTTATTTCCTCTACGATGAGCGACCTTGATCTCACCTTTGCCGACCATCCGGTCTTTGAGTGGCTTAAAGAAAATGCCCACAAATTCGGCTTCATTCTTCGCTATCCCGAGAACAAAGTAACGGCGACCGGCTATCAATACGAGCCTTGGCACTACAGATTTGTCGGACAATACCACGCCGCCGCAATGATAA
Organism: Eubacteriales bacterium; assembly: GCA_050309735.1. GTDB lineage: Bacteria > Bacillota > Clostridia > Oscillospirales > CAG-272 > UMGS1002. The sequence goes on along the minus strand of JBNRMS010000020.1, from coordinate 997 downwards.
AATCGGGAATGTGCCTTGAAGAATATATATATTCGATATCTCAAAACAATTGATATACAGTCAGGCGCAAGAGAGCTTCGCCCCCGCACCAACGTGAGAATATCCCATGAAAACCGAGAGAGGGAGGAGAACCATGCTTAACCTTTTGACAGACAGCCTGCTCGACACCTCGCACACAATAGCTGCCCCGCTCTTCTGTGGCTTTAGCTACCCTTGGGAGGTGCTGCCTGCGCTGCGAGATTTTGTGCTTACCCTCGGCAGTCAGCTTGACCCGGACGAGTATTTCTGCACACCCGAGTGTGTTTGGATAGCAAAAAGCGCAAAAATCGCCCCCACCGCATCAATCACCGGTCCGGCCATCATCTGCCCCAGTGCCGAAATACGACACTGCGCATATATCCGGGGAAGCGTAATTGTCGGCAGGGGGGCTGTTGTCGGAAATTCCTGCGAGCTCAAGAATTGCATGCTTTTTGACGGCGCTCAGGTGCCGCATTTCAACTATGTCGGCGACTCTATTGTCGGGCATCTTGCACATCTTGGCGCCGGAGCTATAACTTCCAATGTCAAAAGTGATAAATCTCTTGTCTCTGTGCATAAAGAGGGTGTGAGCCTTGAGACGGGGCTAAAAAAGCTCGGCTCGATAATCGGCGACCGAGCCGAAATTGGGTGTGGGTGCGTACTGAACCCGGGGGTGATAGTCGGTCGGGATAGCAATATATACCCGCTCATCTCGGTTCGAGGCACAGTGCCACCCGGATGCATCATGAAGGGCGAGAATAATATTGTCAAAAAGCGCTGAGCACCACCCTCCGATTATTTATTTTTCCTTGAGTAAAAACACATATATAAAAGCCGAACACATACCCCGGTTGATAAGTGCCCTTGAAAAACCACGGGTGATGACGATAGAAACATCTTTAAATTCATAAATAAAATTAAATTCCATCCCCAGCCGCCGTGGCGGCTGGGGATGGAATTTAATTTATATAATTTATAC
>JBNRMS010000019.1:0-13771 GCA_050309735.1 Eubacteriales bacterium | reverse complement strand
GGTCGGGGATGGGTGCGGCGTCAATTGTCGTGGCGCGCAGGTTGCCCGGCGCCACAGCAACTAAATCGTCGCGGACACTTACACTTGCCCCGAAGCTCGAGAGTATTTCGCATACAGCTCGGTCGCCCTGCGCCGAATTATGATTAAGACCCGACAACACTATTCCCTTGCCGCCAAGGGCGGCGGCCGCAAGCCAGAAGGCCGAGTTTGACCAGTCGCCCTCGGGCGAGAGTGAGGGGGGCGGGGTGTATTTCTGTCGGCCGGGGATTAGGAATCGGGCAGGCATCCGCTCGATTTTGATTCCGAAGGCAGCAAGGGCAGCGAGTGTCAGATCGATATATCCGGCCGACTGAATTCCGTTTGTTACTACAATCTCACTGTCCGAATCAAGAGGGGGCAGGGCAAGAAGCAGACCGCTGATAAATTGTGAGGAGACATTTCCCGGTATCACATATTTTCCCGGTGAGAGCTTCCCCTGCAACTCTACAATTTCTTTCCCCTTGCCGTCGACCGCTATGCCGTGAGCTTCGAGCAGCCCCCAAAGCTCGTCCATAGGACGGGAGGGCAGCCTTCCTTCAAGTTTGAAGCGAGCAGTCCGCCCAAGGGCTGCAGTGACGGGGGCGAGAAAGCGATAGGTAGAGCCGCTCTCGCCGCAGTCAAGCAGAATTGCCTCGTCGCAGCTCGGGGAGCCCGCGCTTATCGGGCGGACATACAGCCCACCGTCGGAGAATCTGACATCGGCTCCCAGCGCTCCGACGCAGCGGGCGGTTGCCTCTATATCCTCAGAGATAACCCGGCAGGGAAGGAAGACCTCGGAATTTCCCTGAACTTCGGCGAGCGCGGCCGAAATGAGAAGTCGGTGGACGTGAGACTTTGATTCTATCGCCCGAAGATTGCCGCCGAGCATCCGGGGCGTGATTATAACCTTCATAAAATTTATGACCATTCCTTTCCGGTGTGCCGACTTGCCGGCGCAGCATCATATTTGTCGATCTCAATAAAGGCGGCTAAGACACAAAACCCGTTGAAAGTTGAAAAGAGAAAGATGTATAAGAGGAATTTATTTATTTCAACCTTTCATTCACCTGATTCCGAGCGCGAGCAATTCCCGCACTCGCTCAAGATCAACGCTCATAAGCTCGCAGAGCCCCACCCGGCGGGGAACCACAAGGGTCATGGAAGGCGAGCTTCGCTTTTTGTCTGAGAGAACGGCAGGGAAAAGCTCGTCTTCGGTGAAATTTACCGAGCCGGGAAGCCCCGCCTTCTTGAGCGCTGAGGCAAGTATGCTCGGGCAGTCTGAATCGCACAGGCCGAGCGACGCGGCCGCTCTTGTTATTATCGCCATCCCGGACGCAACGGCGGCGCCGTGCGATATTGTGTATCGGCTGCACTTTTCAATGGCGTGGCCGAATGTGTGTCCGAAATTGAGAAGCTGCCGCAGACCTCTGTCGCACTCATCAAGAGTTACAATGTCGCGCTTGATTTCAACGCAACGGCATATTATCTCCTCAAGCTCCCCGCCGTCCTGCGACCCGACCCGCTCAAGCAGCGAGCTATCGTTGATAAATGCGTATTTTATCACCTCAGCGTAACCGTTTGAAATCTCGCGCTCGGGCAGCGTGGCGAGTGTTGCGGTGTCGCAGAGCACAAGATCGGGCTGATAAAAGACTCCGGCAAGGTTTTTTCCGGCGTCAAGGTCGACGGCCGTCTTGCCCCCGACCGACGAATCCACGGCAGCCAAAAGGCTTGTCGGAATCTGAAAGAGGGCTATCCCGCGCATATAAAGGGCTGCCGCAAGTCCGCCGAGGTCGCCCGAAACCCCTCCTCCAAGCGCAAAGAGGGCATCCGAACGGGTCAGCTCTGCTCCTGCCATGAAATTCAGAAGCGAGATGAGAGTTTCTGCGGTTTTTGACATCTCTCCCGCGGGGAAGACATAGCTCACCGGCTCAAATCCCGCGGCCACGAGCGATGCGGTTAATCGTTCGCCATAGAGGGGGGCGACATTGCTGTCCGACACTATCACCGCCCGCCCGGGACGGACGACCTCTGCCGCGAGCTCTCCCGCGCGCTCAAGAATCGCCGAGGCGACTATCACATTGTATTTCTTTGAAGGAGTTGCAATCTCAATTGTCTTCATTTCCGTCTACTGCCTCCTTGGCTCGCCGCCCGTCGTCGAGCAGGCCTGATAGGGTATCGCTCTCCCCCCCGGCGATTGCGACGCGGTATTCTCTGAGCGAGGTGATGAGAATATCGATTTCATTTATCAGGTTATCGCGGTTTTCAAGGAAAAGCTCTGTCCACATCCCGGGGTTGAGCCGTGCGACGCGGGTTAGATCCTGATAAGAGCCTGCCGATATGCCGCGATGACCTTTGGCGGTCGGACTTTTTATATAGGCGTTTGATACTATATGGGCAAGCTGCGAGGTGAAGGCTATTCGACGGTCGTGCTCGTCTGCCGTTGTCACCGATATTGAGCCGAAGCCTGCCGGCATGATAAAGCTTTTTATTCGGTCAAGCAGCTCTATGTCGTCAAATACCCGGGGAACAATTACAAAACAGGCGCCCGAGAAAAGGTCGGCACGGCTATGCTTGAAGCCCCACTTGTGGGTTCCCGCCATTGGGTGGCCGCCCGCAAACTCAAATCCGTGCTTGGCTGCGAGGTCGAAGCCGACCTCGCAGATCTTTCGTTTGGTACCGCAGCAGTCGAGCACGAGCGAGGAGCGCTTGATTTTTCGGGCGTTTTCCTCGAGCCAGTGTGCGGCGCCCTCGGGCGGCAGGGCGAGGAGGATGCAGTCGCACTCTGAGATGGTTGTCTCGGAGATTTCGCCGTCGACAGCTCCTGTGATAAGGGCGAGCCGCAGTACAGAGGGGTCGCGGTCAGCGCCTAAAATCTTAATTTGACCGGCCCTCTTGTATGCCTTTGCCAGCGAGCCTCCGATAAGTCCGAGGCCGACAATTCCGATGGTCATGACAGTATTGCCTTGCGAACCTGTCTGACCCGCTCGGCAATCTTCGCGAACTGCTCGGGCGTGACCGACTGAGCTCCGTCTGAGAGAGCGTGTTCGGGATCATTGTGAACCTCAATCATAAGCCCGTCGGCACCCGCGGCGGCGGCGGCTATCGCCATGGTTTCGACGAAGCGCGAAATTCCGGTCGCGTGGCTGGGGTCGACGACCACAGGGAGGTGGCTCAGCTCGTGCAGCGCCGCGACAGCCGAGAGATCAAGCGTGTTGCGCGTGTAGGTCTCGAAGGTGCGGATTCCGCGCTCACAGAGGATGACATTTTCGTTGCCGCCCGCCATGATATATTCGGCGCTCATCAGCAGCTCCTTGAGCGTGCTTGACAGTCCGCGCTTGAGCAGCACCGGCTTGTTTGTCTTGCCCAGCTCCTTCAGGAGATCGAAATTTTGCATATTTCGCGCGCCGACCTGAACAACGTCAATATCCTCAAAGAGGGGCAGGTCGTTGGCATTCATGATTTCGGTTACTATCGGCAGACCTGTCTCTCGCTTTGCTTCGAGCAGAAGCTCAATTCCCTCGGCTCGAAGCCCCTGGAAGTCGTAGGGTGAGGTGCGCGGTTTGAATGCGCCTCCGCGGATAAGTCCCGCGCCCGACTTTTTGACCTCTCTTGCTATCAGTGTGATCTGCTCTTTTGATTCAACCGAGCAAGGCCCGGCCATGATTTGGAAGTTGCCCGCGCCGATTTTCGCCCCTCCCATATCGATTACGGCCGATTCCTCGTGGAATTTCCGATTTGCCTTTTTGAAGGGTTCGCTTATCCTCTTGACCGACTCTATTATCGACAGGCTCTCAAGCAGGCCGATGTCAACCTTGCTCGTGTCGCCGATAAGGCCGATGATGGTGTGGAACTCTCCTTCTGAAACATAGGTTGAAAGCCCCATTGAGCGGAACCAGCCGCAAAGGCTCTCCCGCTGTTCTATTGTTGTTCCGTTTTTGAGTACCGCTATCATTTGATTATAACCGTCCTTTCGTATTTGTTTTTAATAAATATAGGGGCTGTGCAGTGATTCTGCACAGCCCCTGATTCCTATATACAACAGAATATAAGCATCGTCTGTTTCGGCAGCACAAATCACTTCTTTTAGCTAAGCCAAAAGAAGCAATAAAAGTATGCGACAGCCGATTTGATGTTCATGCTTGGAACTCCTTGAAATTTTTGTTTGTAAAACTTTTTATTATTATATGCGTAATTCTTATATTTGTCAACACTTTTTTAATAAAATATTTTTTTATATGCAAAGAGTGCAAAAGGAGAGTTGACAAAAGACAGCATTTCTGATATTATATCTGCATTGTCGAGCGGAATCAGTCCGCCAAGAGGTAATTTATGGATTTTGTCGAATTGTTTATTGTGGGACTTGGGCTGTCGATGGACGCCTTCTCGGTGGCGGTATGCAAAGGACTTGCCATGAAAAAGACCGATTATTATCAGGCCTTTGTTATCGCGCTCTTTTTCGGAGGATTTCAGGCGCTGATGCCGCTTTTGGGATGGCTGCTCGGAAGCCGGTTTGAGCGATATATTCATGTATATGACCATTGGGTTGCTTTTCTGTTGCTTGGAATTATCGGTGGAAAAATGATATTCGACGCCCTGAGCTCGGAAAACAACGATGCCTGCGTCGCTACTAAAAGTATAGATTACAAGGAATTGACGGTCATGGCTCTGGCGACAAGCGTTGATGCCCTTGCCGTCGGAATAACGCTTGCCTGCCTTGATGTTAACATTTTAGGTGCAATCTCGATTATAGGAATTACAACATTTATTCTGTGCGCCGGGGGTGTTGTTCTTGGCAATAAATTCGGCAGGAAATATAAGCGAAATGCCGCTCTTGCCGGAGGAAGCATATTGATTTTAATGGGACTGAAAATCCTGCTTGAGCATCTGGGCATTATAGGGTTTTGAATAAGGAAGCAAAGAATCAATAGGCGCGAAAATCTGATATATCGAGCGCGAGGCTATTGACATTACAGAAAATAGATGATATCATATAATATATATATTAACTCCGAATGCTTAATCAGTGGGGGAACCAAATTTCGGGGGTGAATCTTAATTTTTAAGAGGGGCTACTTGGGGGCCCTAACCCGTCAGCTAACCTCATAGGAGTTTCCAAGCGTATGACGAAACCATAGAAAGGTTTGTGAATGCGCTTTTTTTGTTGATACAATACGGACGGGGGAGGATACGTCGGTATCTTTTGAGATCAATAAATAAGGGAGGATTCACCGTCATGATTTTATTATTATTGTGCGGAGGATTTTTAATTGGCTCTATTGTTAAAACTTTGCGTCGTGATGCTGGCGGGTCTTGCCGGCGGCAAGGCAGCGCGTCTTTTGAAACTGCCTAATGTCTCGGGCTATCTTGTAGCGGGACTTTTCCTCGGCCCGTCGTTTTTTAAATATGTAAGCGCCGGTGATATAAGCTCCTTCTCGATAATAAGCGAGCTTGCGCTTGCTATCATCGCCTTTAGCATAGGCAGCGAATTTATACTTAAGTATATGCTCAAGCTCGGTAAGGCTATCTCGGTGATAACTCTGGCTGAGGTTGTCGGAGCTATTGGGCTTGTTTTTTCAATAATGTATTTTGTATTTCGTCAGCCCTTTGCTTTTAGCATTGTAATCGCTTCGATGTCGGCGGCAACAGCTCCCGCGGCAACACTGCTTGTGATGAAGCAATACAATGCGAGCGGCCCCTTGACAAGAACAATTCTCCCGGTGGTGGCGCTTGACGATGTTTATGGAATTATCGCATTCGGGATTGCCATATCTCTTGCAAAGCTTTCTGTCGGCGGAGGGGGAATGTCCTTTTACGGCATGATTGTCAAGCCTCTTGTTGAAATTGTCGGCTCGCTTCTGCTCGGGTTTATCCTCGGAGTTCTTTTGACGCTTGTCTCTCGCAAGACCGAGGGGCGAGACGAGCAACAGATGATAACACTCGCTGCTATTGGTCTTGGCGCGGCTCTTTCGGTTTTTCTCGGGCTCTCGTCGCTGCTCACCTGCATTATGATGGGCGCCACGCTGGCAAACCTTCTCAAACGCCCGGCGCGTGTTTTTGAGTCGGTAAACGACTTTGCCTCTCCGGTTTATCTGCTTTTCTTCACGCTTGCCGGAGCAAGTCTTGAACTAAGTGTGTTTGCGCAAGTCGGACTTATCGGAATTGCCTACATACTCGCCCGGGGTGCTGGTAAAATGCTTGGCGCGTGGGTTGGTGCGAAGGCGGTCAAGGCTGAGAAAGCTGTTGCAAAATACCTCGGGTTTGCCCTGCTCCCGCAGGGCGGAATATCAATCGGACTTATAGTGATTGTGCGGCAGCAGCTCCCCGAATATGCCGTTGCAATAAGCTCGATAATAATGTTCAGTGTGCTTGTTTACGAGATATCAGGGCCAATATTTGCGAAAGTCGCAATACAGAAGGCCGGAGAGATAAACGGCGGCAAGGCCGAAGGCGAGGCGACCCCGATTCCAGCCGAAACAGATTCGGTATAATATTTTGGAGAAAGAAGGTTTTATGATGGCACACGCATTGTTTATTGTCCTTAATGAGGTAGAATTACTTGACGATTTGCTGGAGGTTTTTGTCGAGATTGGCGTGAGTGGCGCTACAATTATAGACAGTCAAGGGATGGCAAAGGCCATACTTGACGGCAAAAACAGAAATCTGCCCCTCTTTGGCAGCCTGAAGACCTTTTTCAGCGAGGCGCGCTCCTACAGCAAGACGATTTTCACCGTGCTTGACAGCGAAGAGACGGCAGACAAAGTAGCGTCACAGGTATGCCGGATTGTGGGTGATGCGGGAAGTCGGGGAGCGGGGTTTGTCTTCTCGGTTCCGATTGGAAAGGTTTATCCGATTTGTTGACTATTTGACGATTTGACTATTTGACGATTTGACGATTTGACGATTTGACTATTTGACGATTTGACTGAAAACGAAATCACATTTGTGTTTTTGAAAAAGCAAACAAAAAGCCTTCGCGAGATTCGCGGGGGCTTTTTGTTCCTCCGCCCCGTCTTTCGGCAAGATGCGCTGAGAATTCGCATAAAAGAAAATCAATCATCAAATATTGGCAAAGAATGCTTGTAATAATGGCGGGGGTGTGTTAAAATATTGTTGAGAAAGTAAACCCCGAATCGCAAACAGGCCGGCGAGCCTTTGTGAGGCAATGCCGCGCGGCCGGAAGGAGAAATAAATTGAAACCGCTAATAACGGGACTGTTAACTTACCTTAAAAAGCTGGCCAGCCTTTATGTAAACAGAAAAAAGAATCATACCCAATACGAATGGCGGGAGATAAGCGGCGAGATTTTGAGCATTAATATTAAGCGAACACAAATAGTGCTGCCGATTCTTTTTTTATTTGAACTCGCAAACCTGATCGGACTGTTTTTGTCGGGGGCGAGCATTAGGGATAACTGGGCTATTGTAGCCGGTTATGTTCTGCTCATAGCCGTCAGCATTGCGTATTCCTTGCTTCTGACCTTTCGCTCAGGGGAGGAAAAAAAGGTCCTTGAGTTTTTGCATCTGACGTGCTGGGTTTACATAATGATAGGCGTGCTTCTTGTCACATGGGGGTTTCTTGGCTACAATGACAGCATGATTTCGGCAACTGTTTTTGTTCTGTCGGTTTCGGTGATACCTGTAATGTCACCGAACAGGGTGGCTGCCTTTCTTTGTGTGTTTACATCGTTCACAGCTCTCTTGGTCTTTTTTCATCGAGACTCTTTTGTGGCTGTTCGTGAGCTGATTTTGCTTAGCGTTATAGCATTTTTGGTGTCCGCGGTGCAGTATTCCTTCACCCTTGCAATAATAAGTGACTATGTGCTGCTTAACAATAAAAATAAAAAGCTTGTTGAAATTTCAGAGCGCGATCCTCTCACCGGCGTGCTCAACCGCCGGGGATTTACTAACATAATGCAGCGGCGCGGGAATCCGGGAGTGAAATATGCTGTTCTGATGATAGATATAGATAACTTTAAAAGCTATAACGATAGGTTTTATCACGATGCCGGCGACCTCTGTCTTCAAAGAGTGGCCGCTGCTCTGGCGCGGAGCGTTTTTCATGACGACGACTTGGTGGTGCGCTACGGGGGCGAGGAATTTTTGATTTACTTTCACAATATAGAGAAGAGCGAGGTTTTATCGGCGGCCGAGCGAATTCAAAATGAAATCGCACTGATGAGGATTGATCTTGGAAATGAAAATAACTATGTTACGGTCAGCATTGGCGCCGCCTTCAGTCCTGAGGGCGGAAGGCTTCGGATAAACGAAATAATCGCCGAGGCAGATAAGGAACTGTACAATGCAAAGAAAAACGGCAAGGATTGCATTTCGTTCGGAGGACGGATATCAAGAACTAACCCGATACCGATAAATCAAACTGTCGGCGACGATGTTATGAAGAGCATCAGGGTTCAGCCTTGGAACAAGGGCAGAAAAAACCTTCTTGTTGTCGAAGGCAGGGCTAGTCTTTTTCCCTCGGAATCGCTCGAACCTGAATATACCATTATTTCTGTCGGCAGTATTGACAAGGCAGAGGAGATTCTCTCAAATCGAAATTCTTTTATATCGGCTGCAATTGTTGCGGCATCGGCGATCGAGAAGGACTGGCGCGACTTTTTTGCTCGGGTAAGGTCGAAGGGTTATTCACAAAACCTGCCCGTTATTATCGCAGACGACCTCTCATATCCCGGCGTGGAGAAAAGAGAAAAAGAGGCGCTGATGCATGGTGCATGGGATTTTGTGACCATACCCGCTGACCCCTCTGTTATAAAATTCAGACTAAAAAATGCTGTCAACCGCAGCCAGCTTCCGGCTCTTAATCAGCTTAAATATCTAGCCGAACACGACCCGCTAACCGGCATATTCAATAAGAACCGATTCTTTGAGGAAACCCGCGAGATTCTTTCAATAGGAAATTCGGATAACTACGCATTTATTCGCTTTGACATCAACCGGCTTCAGCTGATCAATTCGTTTTTCGGCAATGAAGCGGGGGACAAGTTGCTCAAACATATAGCCCACACAGTGACAGATTACGGGAAATTCCTTTATGAGTATAGCTATGGGCGAATCGAGGCCGATATTTTCGCTGTCTGCATACCTTATGAGAGCGAGGAGTCGGTGAATGAATTTGTCAATTACATAAAGGAAGATTTAAAAAATTATCCGCTTGACTTTGATATCATTCCTATTTTCGGGATATATGTTATCACAAATCGCACAATGCAGATAAGCGTTATGTACGACAAAGCAACGCTTGCCGCAAAGTCTATCAAGGACAGCTATATGTCGGTTTACGCCTATTACACCGAGGAAATGGGAAGACGGATTACCGTCGAGCAGGAACTGGTAAATGAAATGAACGAGGCGCTCGAGAGCGAGCAGTTTGTGGTCTGCTTTCTGCCGACATACAGGCTTGACACCGAGGAGCCGTCCGGAGCCGAGGCTCTGGTTCGTTGGATTCACCCCGAAAAGGGTCTGATTCCTCCGTGCAAATTTATACCTGTGTTTGAGCGCAACGGGTTTATCGTGAAGCTTGATTATTATGTTTGGGAAACGGTGTGTCGAAAGCTCAGCGAGTGGCTGCGCGAGGGATATAGGCCATTGCCGGTTTCGGTTAATGTCTCGCGCGTGAATCTTTATAGCGCCGATCTTGTAGAGACGCTGTGCGGACTCACCCAAAAATACGGCATCCCTAATTCAATGCTCAATCTTGAGATAACCGAAAGTGTTTACACTAAAAACCCCGAAATCATGCGCGATGTGATAAAGAAACTGCGAGCCTCTGGCTTTGTCGTCATGATGGACGACTTCGGAAACGGTTATTCCTCGCTGAATATGCTAAAGGATATTGAGGTTGACGCTCTGAAAATTGACATGAAATTTCTTTCGGATACCAAGAACGATGCTCGGAGCCGAAGCATAATTTCTTCGGTTGTGAGCATGGCAAAGCGCATTTCACTGGAAACTATTGCCGAGGGAGTTGAGAAAAAAGATCAGGTGGAGTTTTTGGCCTCGGTCGGCTGCGACTATGCACAGGGCTTTTATTATTCAAAGCCCATGCCCTGCGATGAGTACGAAAAAAACATTACCGAATGGTGCCGGCGGCAAAAAGTGTCTGCCGAGTACCAAAACCACGGAGTTATCTGACCTGCTGATACTAAACACCAATAAAACATTAAGCTAATGAGGGATGCACTGGGGAGATTTCCCCCAAAAAGCTCCCCCAGACCTCGAAAACTTTTTGTATTTGGCTTTGTTTTAGGACATTGTGCGCCGACCCCGGCCGAGTATTTAATGAAGATTATCCTAATTATATAGAATGGCAAAAAGCAAAAGAGCGCCGCCGCGAGGATTCGCGACGGCGCTTTTTGTTCATTTGTTAAACTAAATGCTACATTAACCTAATCTTGTTACAATAGCATTGCCCACGCTGTAGGGAATGGGAACTATAATCTTCTCGCCCTGCAAGCCGGCTACATAGATTTCCTTGAAATTTGGGTTTGCTCCGCCCGGGGCTTCCTCGGGTGAGAAGAGAACAACGTTGTAACCCTTGGTTTTGTAGTTCGGATAGGCACTTGAGCCCTGCGGCCAGAGTACTGTTGTCGGGAGCATCAGGCGATATGCCATGGCAACTCCCGAATCGTTGCCCCAGGTTGAATAACCGTGGTGAGCGACCTGAACTATATCCGATTTGAGATAATCACCAAACATACGCGCGCAAATCTGAAGTCCGTTTCCGGTGGTGTCTCCGGTGTTCATGTAGACTGTTCCGTCACCGAAGGTCATCTTTGTGACAAAGGAAGAGGTGTTAAGAGCGTTGCAGACCTGCGGGGCAAAGCTGTCGATAGTGTAAAGAACTTCAACCTTAAGGTCGGCAAAATAGAATATCTGCCCGACACGCGCATAATGCACAACGGCATTCAAGTACTTTGCCGCATTTATGACATTGACCCATCCGCCGCCCTCGCCCGAGCTATAGTTTGACGTATAGGTGTTCATCGCCTTATAACGCTCGGTTTCTGACAAGAAGTTTACAAGGAATCTTTCAACCTCGAAGGCAGCCTGGGGGATTGTGGAGTACTTTCCGCCGATGGCTCCCGAATGGTCGCCGTGCGGGTGGGTGATTATCCAGGCGGCAACCTTAATCTTTTGCCCGGCTTTAATATAATCCTTTGACTGTTCTTTCATGGCGTTAAGGAGATTTGTCATGCAGGCGGTGGTGTTGAACCCACCGTCTATTATAACAAATCGTCCGTCGACAAGGCGCATGAGAACGCTAAGACCGTTTCCTTTCACCGAGCCTGCCGAGTCTGTATACTGAAGTCCGAACATTGTAATCTGCGAGGTGGTCACCTCGGTGTAAACATTGTCTGCCTCAAGTCCTACCGGCGGGGCGAGATCCTCGATGATTATGCGTGCTGAGGATTCGTAATCATAATAGCCGGCGTTAATCGTATAATCGCTGTTTGTGTATGTTGCGAAAAGATTGTCGGTGATGGCGGTTGAGGTGTATTCGGTGAAGCCGTTCGCGGCGAGCTTATCGAGATATTTCTCATACTCCTCGGCGGTGGTGTTCTTGATTATAATCTGTGTTGCGTTGTTACCCGACTCGTATGTCGCAGAGAAGGTGCCGCCGTCGTATGACGGGAGAGATGCCAAGCTTTTATCCGCAACGTCGTAAAACTCGGTGTCGGCCGGAATGGTCAGCGACCCTTCAACGGCTATCGATTTGATAAGGCTGATAAGCTTGTTTGTAGCAACGCGCAGGGCGCCGTCTGTGTAGGCGGCGACAACCAATTTGTTGCCGACAACCTTAACCGAATATTCGCCGTAGGTCAGATTTGAGAGTGTGTCGGTAGATGCCTTGTAGTTTGTGTGTCCGACAAGGATTTCAATTGCATCCTCATCATAAACACCGTCTCTTGACCAGTCTGTCGTGATACTGGGGGCTGTTCCGGTTGCTTCCAGTATTGCAGTGCGTATGTCGGTAGCGCAGGTCACCTGCATTGAAGAGGGAACAGCCGTATCCGAACGAATAACCGAGCTGTTTGATTCTCCGTTTACTATAATTTTTAGGTCGTTCGCTATCGGCGTGGTTTCTTCCGTTGGTGCTGTGCTTGCTGCGGGGTCGTTTGTGGTTACATCGCTCTCGCCCGGTTTTACACAGGAGGCGAGAATAGACGCGGCGATTATCAGCAGTAGCATAAGCGCCAGCAGTCTTGTTTGCTTGTTCATTAGTGTACCTCCGTTTGCCGCTCATACGGCGAAAATTATCTTCCGGAATACTCCGGCATAGGTTTGTTCCCATTGTATCACAAACAAAATGATTTTTCAATAGCCTGTGTGATATTTTAACAAATATAAGGAGGGGGATAGATTATTTTTATCTATTGATTATCATGGGAAAAAATGATATAATGTTCATGTTGGCAGCTTTGGCAGAAAGCTGCGATGTCGAAAAAGCAAGGGAGATCCCGATGAAGAACACACAAACAGCCGACCAGCTACGCCCTGTGAGCTTTGACCAAATAGTCGGTCAGACTCATCTTTTTGGCGAGCGCGGCGTTATACGGCGGATGATTGAGGGCGGTCGGGTGACAAATATGATTTTTTACGGTCCGCCCGGAACAGGAAAAACCACCGCCGCCACTCTTATTGCCCGAGCCAGCGGCATGACCTTCTACCGCCTCAACGCGACAACGGCGTCGCTGTCCGACATAAAGGAAATACTCGCAGGAACCGACAATATATTTGGAGTTGGCGGGATACTTCTCTATATTGATGAGATACAGTATTTCAATCGAAAACAGCAGCAATCACTGCTTGAATATATTGAAGACGGCCGGGTGACCCTCATTGCGTCGACGACCGAAAATCCCCGCTTTTATGTCTATAATGCGATAATCTCGCGCTCCTCTCTTTTTGAGTTCAAATCGGTATCGCCTGAGGACTGTGCCCGGGTGCTCACCCGGGCGCTCGACTACTTAAGGGGGGGCGCCTCTTTGGCAAAAGATGCCGAGGAAGGAGTTCTTCTCTATATCGGACAGAGGGCGGGGGGCGACGTGAGGCGGGCGATAAATCTGCTTGAGAACGCATACTATGCCGCCGACGCGACTATAACCAGAGAGGACGTTGATTCCTTTGACCCCAGCATCGGAAACTATAGCGACGACACGCATTTTGACCTGCTCTCGGCACTGCAAAAGTCGATACGCGGTTCCGACCCCGATGCGGCAATTTTTTACCTTGTCCGCCTGCTTGAAGCGGGGGAATTGCTCTCGGCTTGCCGGCGGCTGCTTGTCATCGCGAGCGAGGATATAGGTCTTGCATACCCGCAGGCCGCGGCGATAACCTATGCCTGCACCAGCGCCGCAAAAGAACTTGGCATGCCCGAGGCGAGAATTCCGCTTTCAAATGCGGCGATAATGCTCGCCACCGCACCAAAGTCAAACTCGGCATACCTTGCCGCGGCGGCGGCACTTGAGGATATTCAAAAAGGCCTCGGCGAAAAAATACCCGAACACCTGAGGGGTCCGCTCTATAGGGGCTATAAATATCCGCATGACTTCCCAGACCACTATGTCGAGCAGGCCTATCTTCCCGAGGAGCTTTCGGGCAGGAGCTATTATAAATACGGCGACAATAAAATCGAGGCCGCGGCGGCGGCTTATGCTAAGAAAATTAAAAATAATAAATACGTAAATTGCAATAGCAAGTTGCACTAATTGTAAATTCGTAACGATTAAGTAATT
>JBNRMS010000018.1:0-15719 GCA_050309735.1 Eubacteriales bacterium | reverse complement strand
CAACTCGCTCTTGACGGCTTCCTCGTTTAACTGTATAATGGGGTTGGACATGTTCTGAACTCCTTTCGAATGTTTGTGTGACAACTTCATTCTACCAGAGTTTTTCGAGCATGTCTATCTTTTTTGCTCTTTTTTCAATTTGCGAAATTTATTATACCTTATCGTATTGTTGCGGCAGTTCGGATCCTTTTTCATCGTCCTTAAGGGTATATGACACTCATAAAATTACGAAAAAATAAAAAGCGGAAAAACTGCCACTTTCCTCGTGAAAGCTCTGTTTTTCTCGCTTTTCCTGGGTGATATCTTTTTGATCCTTATAGGGTGGCAGGGGCGGAAGGACTTGAACCCTCGACCAACGGTTTTGGAGACCGCGACTCTACCAACTGAGCTACACCCCTGTATTTCGCTTCGCGGACTTGCATATTATGTCATAGTCGCAACTGGATTTCTCCCATGCGTCCGCTTGCTTTTGCGACATCTCAGCTTTCGCGGAAAGCTGCCAATGTGTATATTATATCATATGATTCCCCTCTTTGCAAGAGCATTTATTAAAATTTTCGGCAAGAGATGTTTGAAAGATTTATCTTTTAAACTTTTCCCGGCGTCTTGCAATGGGCGGTGGCATGGTGTATAATAATAACTGTAAACCTTCCCAGTTTTTAAGTCACGTTCAAGCGACAGTGCACTCAAAAAATTATGACGAAAGGCAGACACAACATGAAAAAAGTTTTATCTCTGTTCCTTGTACTACTCACCATTCTTATCACCTCAGCCTGCGCCGCAGAGAGCGAAACAGAAATCGACACCACCGAAGCCACGCCCGAGACCACCACCGCAGACCCGGGCGAAACCACCATCCCCGAAAATGAGGTCGACGACCTTGGCAGCGCAAATTTTGGCAACGACGTATTTGACATTCTATCGCGCAAGAGTACCTCATATGAGATAAATAGCTCCGAAATCTCGGGCGATCTTGTTGCCGACGCAGTGCATGAGCGCAACAGGACTGTTGAGGATAGATTCGGCGTTAAAATAAATGTAATCGAGCATGACGGCGACTGGGGCACGCGCGAAAGCTTCATGTCTGCTGTTTCAAATTCGGTGCTCGCCGGCACTCACGACTATGACCTTGTTATAACACATTCTGCCTATATCGTCAACATTGCCGCTAAGGGTTGCGGCTTTGATATGGGGCAGCTTGAAGAAATTAATTTTGATAAAAAATGGTGGTGTCGCCAATACATTGACAACGCCTCAATGTTCGACCGGTATTACACCGCTATGGGCGACATCGGATACACGCTCTACCAGTATATGATGTGCATTTTTTTCAATAAAGAGCTGGCAGAGAACGTTAACCTGCCCGACCTTTACGCCATCGCGCTCGATGGCGACTGGACATACGACAAACTCAAGGAATTCTCCTTCCTTGTCGGAGAGGATCTGAACGGAGACGGTGTTTGGGGCGAGCCCGACCGATTCGGCCTCGGAATCAACAACCACACCTGCCGGATGACCGCAACCTTCTGGGATGCTCAGATCACACTCACTAACGCCGAGGGAAAAGAAGAATTAAACCTCCCTAACGAAAAATACCTCGCGATTTACGATTCGCTCTATGATCTTGTGTATAACCATAAAGAAAACGTCTTCTACATATCTGAGGGATCGGTGGTAGAAACCAGAATGTTCATGAACGACCAGCTCCTGTTTTTCTCCGAGAAGCTTGGAAACGCTGCCACGATGAAGGATATGCAGTCTGAATACGGCATTCTCCCCTTCCCGAAATATGATGCCGCTCAGGAGAATTATATCTCCTCTGCGCGCGACGCTCTCTCGGCGATTCTCGTGGTTAAGGGCGTTGAGAAGCCGGAAATGGTAGGAACGGTGACCGAGGCGCTCTGCATGATAGGATACCAGAAAATCACCCCCGCCTATTACGAGACCTCACTTAAGCTTAAATACCTGAACGATCCCACCGCCATGCACATGCTCGACATAATCCGCGACACCATGACCTTCGATTTTGCCGCCACCTACACAAACTCAATCAGCCTAATATTCAGCACACTTGGCGACAATATCAACAAAGGTACATCAAGCATTTCCTCAATCGTTAAGGCAACCTCAAAGGTTTGGTCTGCGGCAATCGACAAACTATATGCCGACTTTGAGAAGCTTGAATGAAATAAAGCATTATCAAAAATATATAAGAACAATAAGAAAACGGAGTTCCCATGAAACACACAGATATATCCGAGCTGCTCGGCGGCCCCGAAAAATTTTATGGCAAAGAGGTCACAATCTGCGGCTGGGTGAGAAACCTGCGCGATTCGAGCAATATTCGCTTTCTCGCTGTCAACGACGGAAGCTCGCTCTCGCATATCCAAATTGTGATAGATAAATTAAAGCTGTTGCCCGATGACTATGAGGCGATAAGCAGCGTGGGCTGCTCGCTTGTGGCAACCGGGATTGCAGCTATACCCGGCGGCGGTCGGGAAAAAATAGAGCTTAGCGCCAAGAGCATTAGATTGCTCGGCGGGTGTCCGGCCGACCAATACCCGATTCAGCCTAAGCGCCACACAATGGAATTTCTCCGCACACTGCCCCACCTGCGTGTGCGAACCAATATTTTTAATGCCATGCTGCGCGTTCGCTCGACGCTGACAGCGGCAATTCATGAGTATTTTCTCTCGCGCGGCTATGTCCATATCCACACGCCGATACTCACCGGAAGCGACTGCGAGGGTGCCGGTGAGGTTTTCCGCGTGACCACTCAGCCGTGGGACGCAAAATATGAGAGCGCCGACGCCTATTTTTCGGACGATTTCTTCGCGCGCCGCGCCGGGCTGACCGTTTCAGGACAGCTTGAGGGCGAGGTTGCCGCGATGGCAATGGGCAAAATTTACACCTTCGGCCCGACCTTTCGCGCCGAGCATTCCTTCACCGCTCGGCACGCAGCCGAATTCTGGCAGGTAGAGCCCGAGGTTGCTTTTGCCGAGCTGCCCGACATCATTGAAATCGCCGAGGAAATGGCAAAATTTGTAATCAGCAGCGTCATGGAGCGCTGCCCGGCAGAATTTGAGTTTTTTGATAAATTTGTTGAGAGAGGACTTATTGAAAAGCTGCGCGGAGTAATCGACAAAAAATTCGCCGTGCTCGACTATACAGACGCCGTCGAGCTGCTCAAAAAATCGGGTCGCGAATTCAACTATCGGGTTGAATGGGGACTTGACCTTCAAACAGAGCACGAGCGCTATATTGCCGAGGACGTCTTCTCCCGCCCCGTCTTTATAATCAACTACCCCAAAGAGATTAAATCCTTTTATATGAAGCAGAATCCAGACGGTAAAACCGTTGCCGCCACCGATCTTCTCGTCCCCGGTATCGGCGAGATAATCGGGTGTAGCGAGCGCGAAAATGACTACCACAAGCTCCTCGCGGCAATGACCGAGCGAAATATGAATGTCGACGATTACAGATATTACCTTGATTTGCGTCGGTTCGGCTCGGTTCCGCATAGCGGATTCGGGCTTGGCCTTGAGCGCCTTTTAATGTATATTACCGGCATAGACAATATCCGGGATGTAACGCTATATCCGAGAACGGCGAGGGATATGAAGTAGTTTAAATGAAGCAGGCGAAATGAAGGTGTAATACTATTACTCATTAAAAGATTGAAATTATCACCGGATTGCCTCCCCCGACCCCCGAGAGGGATGTGGGGCCCGGCCGGGGCGGCGCGGCATGTTCTAAATTTAAGCTGTGCCAAATGCCTCAAAAGTTTTTGAGGGGGCTGGTGGGAACTTTTTGGGGGAAGAGCCCACCGGCGCATCCCTTGTTAGTTTAATGTTTTAAATGGTGTTTAGTATCAGATAAAAAAAGAGCCCGCTGTTTCATGTGAAACAGCGGGCTTGAGTTATTCTCAGTGATTAATCTTTCCTTCGGGCGGTATATAGTCGTTGTTATTTTGCGCTTTGGCCTTCTCTTCTCTGGCCCTCTGCTCAGCGGCTTCGGTGTTCTTTTTGCCCTGTTCGAGGTCTGCCTGATTTCTCTTGCGCTTCTTTTCTTCGGCAATCTGCTCGATTTCCTCGAATGTTTTATCGCCTTCCATCGCAGATCTAAACTGGTCGCCGTCCATAACCTCATTTTTAATGAGGAATTCGGCAATAAATTTGAGCTTATCAAGATTATCGCGCAGGATAGACTTAGCGCGCTCATGTGCCTCGACGATGATATTATGAATTTCGGAGTCGATTTTTGCCGCTATTGCCTCGGAGAAGTTGGTGGTGTCTGTAAAGGTGCGGCCGAGGAAAACCTCGCCCTGCCCCGAGGAATAGTTAACAGGCCCGATGACATCGCTCATGCCGAGCTGGGTAACCATCTTGCGGGCGATATCTGTGGCGCGCTGAATATCGTTTGAAGCGCCGCCCGAAATATTGCCAAACATTATCTCCTCGGCCGAGCGCCCGGCGAGCAGTTCGCAGATGCGCGATTTCAGCTCGTCGCGATAGACGCTGTATTTGTCCTCGGAGGGAACGGTCATGGTGTAGCCGAGCGCCTTGCCGCTCGGAATGATTGAGATCTGGTGAACTGGGTCGAGGTGGGGGAGCAGGTGGGCAACAATGGCGTGCCCTGCCTCGTGATATGCTGTGTTGCGCTTCTCGGCGTCACTCATCCGCAGCGACTTTTTCTTCGGACCCGCCACAACCTTAATGAAGGAATCCTCGATATCGTGTGTGTCGATAAGGTTTTTGCCGCGACGGGCGGCGAGCAGGGCGGCTTCGTTGAGCAGGTTTGCAAGGTCTGCCGGGGTGAATCCGGCAGTTGTCTGTGCGATTTTTTCAAGGTCAACGTCGGGACCGAGCGGCTTGTTGCGCGAGTGAACCTTAAGAACCTCCTCGCGCCCCTTGATGTCGGGGTAGTTGACAGTGACCTGACGGTCAAACCTGCCGGGGCGCAGAAGCGCCGGGTCGAGGATATCGGGGCGGTTTGTGGCGGCGATGACTATAATGCCCTCGTGCGAGCCGAATCCATCCATCTCGACCAGAAGCTGATTGAGGGTCTGTTCGCGCTCGTCGTGTCCACCGCCAAGTCCGGCGCCGCGGTGACGGCCAACAGCATCAATCTCATCAATAAAGATAATCGAGGCCGGCGCTTTGCGTGCGTTGTCAAAGAGGTCGCGGACGCGCGAGGCGCCAACGCCGACATACATCTCAACAAAATCCGAGCCCGAAATCGAGAAGAAGGGAACACCCGCTTCTCCGGCGACCGCCTTTGCGAGCAGGGTTTTACCCGTTCCCGGAGGGCCGACAAGCAGCACGCCATGAGGAATCTTCGCGCCAAGGCGCGAGAATTTAACCGGGTCTTTGAGATAGGCGACAATTTCTTCAAGTTCTGCCTTTTCCTCGTCGCATCCTGCGACATCGCGGAAGGTGACCTTTTCCTTGTCGTTCTGGCTCGGCACCTTGACCTTGGCCTTGCCAAAGGAATTAATCTTGCTTCCCTTGCCGCCCGCCGCCTGGTTGGTTACAAAGGAATATATAACAATAAAGAAGATTATAAGCACCACATAGGGGAGAAGGCTCACCCACCACGGCAGCATAACGGCGGGCTGTATATCATAGCCCCCGGTCATATTTTGGTTTTGAGTGAGGTAATATTCCGAGCAGTCGTCTCGGAACATCTCAAAGCCCTCCGAGCCGTTGAGCTGGTGCTTGACGGTTTTGACTTTGTTGGTTATTTTGCCGTCGGCGTCGTAGTTAATCAACCCGTCCTCGCCGACCTCATAGACCTCAAGCTTGATAAGGTGCTGATTTGTAACCGCGAAGGCTCGCACCCGGTCGTTCTTGAAGTATTCAACCACATCGCTATACATCACCTTTTCGGCCGAGTTAGATTCGATGAGGGTCGAGCCAACGAGCAGTATAACGGCGATTAGGACAATGTAAAAAATAATAACTCTGGCGTTGCTTTTCATTTTTTATAGGGTTCCCTTTCATAAATGGCATTGATTCAGGTATGGTTTCTGCCGTAAATCTCGGGCTTTAACACTCCGACATAGGGCAGATTGCGGTATTTTTCATCGTAGTCAAGCCCGAACCCTACCACAAATTTATCGGGGATTTCGGCGCCTATGTAGTCGGGCTGGAAGGGCACCTCGCGTCGGGAGGGTTTGTCAAGCATTGTGACCGATCGGACGCTTTTTGCCCCTCGGTCGCGGAGCAGGCGGGTGAGCAGGTTCAGCGTGCGCCCGCTGTCGATTATATCCTCAACAATCAAAAGGTCGAGCTGCTCAAGGTCTGGGCGCTTGAGGTCGAGCAAAACGCTTATATATCCATTGCTTTTTGTGGCTGCTCCATATGAGGAGACCTTCATAAATTCAATCTCGGCGCCGGTTTTCAGCTTTGCCATTAGCGCGCCGGTGAACATTACCGAGCCTTTGAGAATTGATACGAGGACGAGGCGTTTGTCGGGAGAAGAATAGTCGCGGTCTATTTCCCGGGCAAGCCTTGTTATTATAGCATCGAGCTCGCCCTCGCTCACAAGAATACTTTCAATGTCTTTGTTCATGGGTTACCTTTCTTTTGCCTTTTCGGTAGTTTTTGTTTTTGACTATAATTTTCTGATAGCCGCCTGAATTCTGACGCCCCGTCGCCTCCTGTAACTGTAGGGGCACAAAACTCACAGCCATTTATCTTTTAAATTTATAATATGAAATGGTTATTCCGCACGGGGTGCTAATATTGTCCTTTTGGGCAATTCCGGGAATCCAGAGGATATCGTCTCCCGAGGTGAGGATGGGAACAAGATGTCGCTCTTTTTGCGGGATTTTTTTCTCCGAGAGCAGTCGTCTCACTTTTTTTGTCATTCCCCGCTGTCTTATTGTATCCCCCTCGGCCATGCTGCGTGCGACAAGGGAGAGAGAGGGGTCAAGAATGATGCTTTCGATATGAGTTAGATTTTCTTTTTGATCTATTATATATTCCCCCGGCTCGCCCAGTATAATAACGCCATCGGGCAGGAAATTGATGCCCGGCAGAATCTTTATCGAGAATGAGGGAGGATTTTCTTTTTTTCGCGGGTCGGGAACAAAGACAAGGCACCCACCCGATATCATAGCCCGTGTCATTCGGGGCAGCGAGAGCGAGGCGCCTTCTCGCGCTTGGCGCACCAGCGCTGCAAGCGCGTCGATATGCACCTTCTCGGGGATGATGCCCGAGGCATCGCGGAAAAGACGCGAGAGGGTTTGGCTCCTGAGAGCGGGGTGGAGCGCGTCAAGCTCGCTCGCCCGAACAGGGTGAGGGGAGAAGCGCGAGATAAACTGCTCTGCGTGACAGTCAACAAAGGATGCCGCCTCGCGAGCCGAATCCGAAAATCTCGCCGCGCTTTCTCTGACGCCGGGATTTATCTCCTCAAGCGCCGGGACTATTTTGTGTCTTATCAGATTTCGTGTATATGCGGTGTCGTAATTAGTAGAATCGGTCACATATTCAAGCTTATGCTCGGTGCAAAAGGTGAGTATGTCGCGCTTGGTCGCATCGAGCAGCGGTCTGACAATATAGCCCCCGCAAAACTCCCGCACGCGGGGAATTGAGGCCCCACCGCTGATTCCGCTCCCTCGCGCGATATTGAATATCAGTGTTTCAAGGCAGTCGTCCGAATTGTGGGCGGTGGCGAGCAGGTCGATATTATGCTCGAGCATAAGGCGCCCGAAAAAATCATATCTCACCCGTCTTGCCTCGGCCTCAATGCTGGTTTTGTTCTGGCGAGCAAGCGCGGGGACGTCTGCGTTGAGTATAAAACAGGGAAGAGAGTAATCCTTGGCAACTTTTTCACAAAAATCCCGGTCGCGTATTGCCTCGTCGCCGCGTATACCGTGGTTTACATGGGCGAGAAAGAGGGGAAAGCCGCAGCTTTTGCTGTGGCCTGCAAGCAGGTGCAAAAGAACTCGCGAGTCTGCCCCGCCCGAGAATGCAAGGAGAACAGAAGAGCTCTCGGGCAGCCGGGCAAGAATGTGCGGCGGGGTGAAGGACAACCCGACTTTATTCTTATCCATTTTTCAATCTTTATTATATTATTACGGCATATTGTCGTCTGTGACGATGGTACGGAATTTGGTATATTGTCCTATCCAGCCCATTCTTACCGTGTTTGTCTGGCCATGTCGGTTTTTGGCGACTATCACCTCAACGATATTGCCGCCCGAATCCTCCGGCCCTTTATCTTTATTGTAATATTCGTCGCGGTAGAGGAAAATAACCACGTCGGCGTCCTGCTCTATCGAGCCTGAGTCGCGCAAATCCGAGAGCATGGGTTTTTTGTCAGACCTTCCCTCGGGGCCGCGCGAGAGCTGGGCGCAGCAGATTATCGGGATTCGCATATCCTTTGCCATCAGCTTCATGTTTCGTGTTATATCGGCCACCTCCTGAACCTTGTTGTCTATGCGGCGGTCGCTCTGCATGAGCTGAAGGTAGTCTATTATCACAAGTCCGAGATTCTGAACCCGGCGCAGCTTTGCCTTCATGGCGGTGGCGGTGATTCCGGCGGTGTCGTCTATTAATATTTCGCTGCCGGCAAGCTTTGCCGAAGCCTCGGCGATTTTAACCCAGTCGTCGGGCGTGAGTTTGCCTGTGCGAAGCGTGTAGCTGTCTACCATGGCCTCGCTTGCTATCATGCGGGTGACAAGCTGCTCGGCCGACATCTCAAGCGAGAAGATGCAGACCGCCTTTTTGGTTGCGGCTGCCACATTTGTCGCAATGTTGAGCGCAAAGCTGGTCTTTCCCATGCCGGGGCGGGCGCCGACAAGTATCAGGTCGCCCTCTCCCATGCCCGCCAGAACCCCGTCAAGCCCCGAGAAGCCGGTCGGAGTTCCGAGGGCTGATTTATCGCCCTCGTAGAGTTTGTTTAGATTTGCGTAGACCTCTCCGAGCACATCGCGTATATGCCGGAAAGAGCGCGTGTCGCGCCCCTGCGCGATTTGAAATATTTTATTTTGAGCGTTGTCTATTATATGTGTTACCGAGTCTTGCTCAGAATATGCGGTTTCGGATATTTCCTCGCAGGCCGCGATAAGCTGACGCAGCACGCTTTTTTCCTTGACAATGCGCGCATAGTCTTTTATGTTTTGCGAGCCGGGAACAACCTCTCCTATAGTTTGGATATAATCCTCGCCTCCCGAGCGGTCGTAAATCCCCTTTCGCACAAGCGCATCTATAAGAGTTACGATGTCGATATCGTTGTTCGAGAGAAAAAGCTCGTGCATCGCAAGATAAATCTGGCGGTGCTCGTCGATATAAAAATCATCCGAGCTAATCTGGTCTGCCACCTCGCGAATCGACTCGGGGTCAATCAGCACCGCTCCGAGCAGAGACTGCTCGGCGATAAGCGAGAAGGGCAGCTTTCTTACAAGTTCATCGTTCATCCTTTTGCTTTTCCTTTCGGCTCATCGGGGCCATCGCCTCATTTCTCACAGACAAGCAGATTTATCTTTCCCACAATTTCGGGATAGAGTTTTACCTCAACCGTATAATTTCCATAAGCCTTTATCGGCTCGGCGATGACTATCTTGCGGCGGTCAATCACAATTTCGTGGTCGCGCTCAAGTGCCTCGGCGATGTCTTTTGCCGTTACCGAGCCGTAAAGCCGCCCGTCTGCCCCGGCGCCCATGCCGATTTTGACAAGGACATTAGAGAGGCGCTCGGCCGCAGCTTGTGCCTCGGCGAGCTCGGTTTCTATCTTGTGTTGGCGCGACTCCTCGCGGCTTTTGATATCTGCAAGGATTTTTTTGTTAACCTCGGTGGCAAGGCCTCGCGGTATTAAAAAGTTGCGGGCATAGCCGTCTGAAACCTCGATTATCTGATCCTTCTTGCCCTTTCCCTTAACATCGGATAATAAAACTACTTTCATATAGCCTCCTCGCCGCCCGGGGGCGGCTTAAATAGATTATTTGGAATATTTTCAAAATTTTCAAAAACCACCGCTCAGTTATTGTCAAGATAGCCGTTAATGGCAGCAGTGAGCAGCTCATAGGCCTTGTCCATGTCTCCCTCGACCTGTGCTGCCGCGGCGTCGTAATGTCCGCCGCCCTTGAGTTTCTCAAGAATCAGCTGAACATTTATTTTTCCCGAAGCGCGCGAACGACCCGAAATGCGGGTCTTACCGTCAACACTGACCATCGCGAAGGCGGCCTCTACCTGCCGCACAGACAGCAGCTTATCGGCTGCCTTTGAGGCGGCGGTGCGGTCGTTGTCGGCGTTTCCGGTTCCGGCGCTTCGGGTTATCGCGATATTTCCGCGGTATAGCTCGATGTCTGTGCTAAAGCGAGCCTCGGCAAGATATTCTGATATATCCTCCTCGAAAAACTGGCGCGCAACCTCGGTTTTCGCCCCTTCGTTTTGCAGATAGAGGGCGGCCGAGAAGGTGCGGGTTGAGGTGTCTTTGGCAAAATTTTTAGTGTCGAGCATAATTCCGGCGAGCAGAACATTTGCCTCATCGCGCAGAATTGTTCCGGCCGGTAGAGACTGCTCGAGGATTTCGGCTATCAGCTCGCAGGTTGAGGAAGCGCCAGGGTCTATATAGCTGACCAGCGGTTCAAAATCGAATTTAGCTGTTTGGCGGTGGTGGTCTATTATGGCGATTCGGTCAACGCTGTCGGCTATATCGGGCGATTCTATTATTCTGAAGTTGTTGGCGTCGCAGATGACAAGCAGCGTGTCGGGGCGCACAAGGTCGAGCCCCGAGAGCGCGTCGGTGAAGATATCGGCATATTCGCTGTTTCTCATCAGCTTGCTTGAGATTATCCGGTGAGCCTCGCTTTTCTCGTCTGAAATTATCTTGACCGGAACTCCGCAGAAGATAGACAGGCGTGCCACGCCAACGCAGGCGCCAATACAGTCAAAGTCGGGATTTTTATGCCCCATGACAAGGACATTAGAAGATTCTGCGATTTTCTTGCAGAGCATCGAGGCGTTCACCCTCGAGCGAACGCGGGTGCGCTTCTGCATCCCCTTAGAGCGCCCGCCGTAATATTCGGTTTCGTTGCCGTGGCGGATGGCCACCTGGTCGCCCCCGCGCCCGAGCGCGAGGTCAAGGGCGAGCGAAGCTTCGTTCTCGCGCTCGGCAATGCTTCCGGTTCCGGTCGAGATGCCCATTGACACGGTGACAGACATACTGTCGTCTCCGAGGCGAACGTCGCGCACGGCGTCGAGTATCTCGAATTTATTCTTTATGCATTCATCAAGCTTTTCCCGGGAAATAAGGAGCAGGTATCTGTCTCGGTCGTACTCGCGGAGCATTCCGTTCATTTCGGCCGCCCATTTCTTGAGGATTGCCTCGATATCGTTTGCCGCTGAGCGGTAGCTCACCCGAACATACTGCGCCAGCTCCTCAAGATTGTCAAGAACTATAAAAGCGACAACGGTATTCTCGCGCTTCATTTTCTCGCGCAGCTCAACAAGGGCTGTGATTTCGGTGAAGATTATGATGTGGCACTTATTTCCGTTGACCGCCATCGGATAGGCGCGGGCATTGAAGCGGCGCCGGCGGATACTGACGGTCATCCCGTTGCCGGGGTTTTCATATTCGTTTTTCCCACCCCGAAGATTAAGAGAGATCTGGCCGCCCGGCTCGCTTGCCTTGATTATTTCGTCGGCTGTTGCCGAGCAAAATTCCTCGATAAGGCCTCCGAAGGGCAGGGTGTGGCCGAGAATATCCCTCAGGCAGCGATTTATAATCGAAACCTTCCCGTCTGACGAGATTATGGCATATGGCAGATCAATATTCTCGCGAAACATCTGATATATCTCGGTGTTAAGCGCTCTCTCTCGCTCCTCCTCAACTGCTATCTTGCGAATGCGCTGGCGCACTCCAAAAAATATCAGAAGGGCGACATATATATACACTAAGGTAAAGATTATTCCCGAAACTGTCGGCGGCAGGTCGGTGAGGGTGATGGTGGCGGTGTATGCCGCGAGCATCAATATCCCGATCAGCACGCAGATCATCAGCGGGATTCTTACCTCAGCGTAAGGCGCGCGCGGTGTCTTTGGCTTTTTCAAGGTTGACCTCCTTTTCGCGTTCAGTGTCGCAGGATTCGGACCCTAAGAGATAATTACAGCATTATCCTATTTTAATATTATACCATACAAATGTGTCCTTGTAAACACCATAATTGAAGGATTTGTGAAGGCCGAGTTAGCGTCGAATGGAGATTTGGGGAAAGAGATTGGAAGAGTGCGAATCCGAAATTCAAAACATTGACGTGGAAAAATGCAAGCAGTCAATTGAGCATTTTATAATTAAGAAGTCTGAAAAATTATCCAAAAAGGATTGTGTTATAAATAGTTTTGGTGATCCGTGGGTTAAAGTTTCAAATGACGGAATCCTATACTGTTATATTAACACAGAAGTCACGATAGACGGCGAAAAAGAATCGTTGCCAATGTATGTTGAGATTGCGTCCGGCGTTAATAAAGGTAGTTAAATAGTCTCGCCGGCAAAAAGGGGTTGCCGAAATGTCGAATATTGCGGCGCGGGCTTTATATGCCTTTTGCTTGTCAATATTCTAAACTGCGTCTTCTCGCTCGCTTCTGTTTTTGGAATAGGAGATATATCTCAACATTTAAAATAAGAGAGCGCGGATTTTTGTCGGCTTTTTTGGAATGCCAATAAAAAAATAATAATACCTATTGCAATTTATTCGAATGTGTGGTATAATACTAAGGAATTGTGAAGATTTACGATGAGAGTGGGTTTTGAGACCCACTCTCAATTGTTGAACAAAGCATTTTTCAGGTGCGACGGCTTTTTGCCCTTGTCCGAATACATATCCGGCAGGCATTGCCGGAAATGAATGCTGAGAGCAAGGAGTTTGTTTTTATGAAAAATCCGAAAAATATAGCCGGGAGGGTTGCCGAGCTTATCTCCCCGACCGCCGCCGAGCAAAATATTCTTCTCTGGGATGTTGAGTTCGTGCGCGAGGGGGCGCGGCAGGTGCTGCGTATTACAATCGATTCGCCCGAGGGGATTAATATCGATGATTGCGAGCGATATCACCGGGCTGTCGAGGAGATACTTGACCAGGCCGACCCAATAGAGACAACCTACTATCTTGAGGTCAGCTCGCCCGGGGTTGAGCGCGAGCTCAAGCGCCCCGAGCATTTTGCCGCCTGCCGGGGATGGGATATCGAACTCAGGCTTTATGCTCCCGACAATAAAGGGAGAAAGTCTGTTTTTGGTCGGCTTGCCGGTCTTGAGGAGGGGAAAATTCTCATAGACACACAGGGCGGGCGCGAGACGGTTGAAACTTCGGCGGTGGCTAAGGTTCGCACCGTTTATGATTTTGATAAATAAAGCGCCGACACACGCGCGATTATGACAACGATAAGATAAATTGAAAGGATCACCCGCGATGAACAAGGAATTTTTTGCGGCGCTCGACCTGCTCGAAAAAGAGAAGGGCATACCGAAGGAGTATATGTTTGAAAAGGTCGAGGCGGCTCTTATATCGGCCTATAAAAAGGAATACGGTAATAATACAAATGTGCGCGTCCACATAAATCCCGATAAGGAGGAGGTCAAGGTCTTTCAGCAAAAGGAAGTGGTTGAGGAGGTTGAAAACCCCGAGACGCAGATATCGCTTGAAGATGCTAAGTTGCTTAGCAAGCGCAACACGGTGGGAAAGATACTTGAGACCGAGGTTAAGACCAAGAATTTCAGACGGCTCTCGGCCGGGCAGGCAAAGTCGGTGCTCATTCAGGCCATACGAGAGGGAGAGCGCAGAGTTATGCAGGAGGCATATGAGAGCAAGCGTGAGGAAATAATTACGGCAACGGTCAGTAAAATAGACAGCGTAACCGGGAATGTGGTGCTTGAAACCGGAACCGGACGGGCCACACTTCTGCGAAGCGAACAAATTCCGGGCGAGAGCTTTGTGGTTGGCGATAAGATAAAGGTTTTTATTATGGAAGTCAGCAAGGAGACGCGCGGGCCGCTGGTCACCCTCTCGCGGGTGCACGCCGGTCTGGTTCGCCGGATGTTTGAGCTTGAGATACCCGAGATTGAAGACGGAATTGTTTTGGTTAAGGGAGTGGCCCGCGAGGCCGGCTCAAGGACAAAAATAGCCGTTATGTCGCGCGAGGAGGATGTTGACCCGGTGGGAGCCTGTATCGGCAACCACGGTATGCGGATTAACAGCATAGTCGACGAGCTGAGGGGCGAGAAGATAGATATTGTGAAATACAGCGAGATTCCCGAGGAATATATCGCCTCTGCGCTGGCTCCGGCCGAGGTTTTGTCGGTGACGATGACGGCCGAGCGCGCCTGCCGCGTGATGGTCGACGCCGACCAGCTCTCGCTGGCAATAGGCAAGGAAGGTCAGAACGCGCGGCTGGCGGCAAAGCTCACCGGATATAAAATTGATATAAAATCATAGTCGCAATCGAATTTTTCTCATGCGCTAGCTCACCGTTGCGACATCGCAGCTTTCTGTGAAAGCTGCCAATGCACACATTAAATCATAGTCGCAAGTTTCTCGGAAGCCTGCCAATGTGTATTTTAATTAAACGATATTGTGAACTTCTACGGTGTGGAGGTTGTTATGGAAAAACAAACAAAAAAAAGAAAAATTCCCGAGCGCCAGTGTCTTGGCTGCAACGAGCATAGGCCGAAGCGCGAGCTGCTCCGCGTGGTTCGCTCGCCCGAGGGCAGCGTGTCGCTCGACTTCACAGGAAAGAAAAACGGCCGGGGCGGATATATCTGCCGCGACATCAAGTGCTTCAGAAAGGCGCGCAAGTCGCGCCGGATCGACACAAACCTTGGCTGTGAGATTCCAGTCGAAGTTTATGACGCGATGGAGGCCGAGCTTACAGCCGGAGAAAATGAAACCTGACGCCCGCTCGCGGGCAAACGACCGATTTTTGACGACGCTCGGTTTGTGCGCCCGGGCAGGAGCTTTGATTTTCGGCACTGACCTGATTTGCGACGCGATGCGGAATCGAGCAAGAGGGAAAACCCCGGTGTTAGTGATTGAGGCGTCGGACACATCGGCAAGAACACATAAAAAGCTTACAGATAAATGCAGCTATTACAGAGTCAAACACATAAAAGTCGCATATGATGCAGATCAGCTCTCGGCCGCGCTGGGGCGCTCGCACCGCATAGCGGCGGTCGGGGTGACAGACACTAACCTGGGCGAGGCTGTTTTGACGCATATTGACGGGGGAGCCCGAGCGCACTGAGAATTTTCACCCCCCGAACGACGATGATTTCAAGGAGGAATATATATGGCAATACCGCAGTACAAATTAAATCAGCTTGCAAAGGACTTTGGTCTAAAAACCAAGGATATGAACGATATCCTCAAGGAGAAGGGTTTTGAATCCCGGGCTCAAAAAACACTTGAACCCGAGGAGTTTGACGTCCTTATTGATACGCTTACAAAGGCGAATCAAATATCCAATATAGAAGACTATATTGACGGTATCACATATATTCCTTCAAAATCACCGAAGAAAACCGAAAAAACAGCGGTGAAGGCTGATAAAAAGATCTCCGCCGCAGCGGAGAAAAATCCGGCTGCAAAAGGCGCCAAGCAGCCGAAGGCCGTCGAGCAGCCGAAGGCCGTCGAGCAGCCGAAGGGAGCCGAGCAGCCGAAGGGAGCCGAGCAGCCGAAGGGAGCCGAGCAGCCGAAGGGAGCCGAGCAGCCGAAGGGAGCCGAG